>NZ_JBFAPC010000130.1:0-16174 GCF_040675535.1 Patulibacter sp. NPDC049589
GCCGACGCCGGTCCCGCCGGCGTCGGCGGCCTGGAGGACGAGCGCGGCGAGCGAGCCGACGACCCCGACGACGGCGACGGCCCGCAGCGCTCGTCCCGCCCGCGGGACGAAGGCCTCGTCCGCCTCGGGCGGCACCGCCCCGCGGCGGCGCAGCGGCCCCCAGACCACGAGCACCAGCGCGAGGAGCCCCGTCGCCCCGCCGATCCCGAGGTAGCGGACGACGCGGGCGACGGAGAGCGCCGTCCCGATCCCGGCCGGGGCGTCCGCCCGGGCCGTGGGCCCGCCGACCACGGGATGCGCCGCACGCGGGACGGCGGCGGTCGCCGGCGTCGCGTCCGCCGTCGACGCCACGGCCACCGCCGGGGTCGGCGCCGTCCCGGACGCGCCCGCCGCGGCCGGCAGCAGCGCCGCGCCGAGCAGCAGCGCCGCCAGGATCGCGAGGAGCCGTGAGGACACCGCGAGGCCCCGTCAGCGCGCGTCGCGCAGCCGCTGGATCCGGCCGTCGGTGCTGCTCACCAGGAGCCGGTCGCGGCCGTCGACCAGGTACCCCGTCTGGCCGCGCACGAGGACGCCCTCGCGGCGCATCTCCACCCCGGACCGCGCGTCCGCGGGGATCGACCAGACGATCCCGCTGCAGGTGTCCCCGAAGACGTAGCGGTCGCGGAGGATCGGCAGCGCCTCGGCGGCCTTCCCGCGCACCGCGAGGCCGCCGACCGCGTTGCAGCCGTCGCGCTGCGGGTACGACGCGACGGGCCAGATCAGCGGCAGGCCGCGCGTGAGACGGCGGTTGGCCTGGACCCGGGCGCCCTCGTAGGCGGCCCACCCGAGGTTGACCGTCGACGCCCGGCGCAGGCGGGCGGCGGGGATCCGGTCGATCTCCTCCGTCTGCTGCTCGGCGGAGTCCTTGCCGGAGTCGGCGACCCAGAGGTCGCCGGTGCGCGCGTCGAAGCTCAGCCGCCACGGGTTGCGCAGCCCGATCGCCACCTGCCGCCACCGCGGCTTCGCGGCCGTCGGGTCGGTGCTGAGGATCTTGCCCAGCTCGGAGTCGGGGTCCTGCGCCTTCTGGCGCGGGTCGTACGCGGACCCGCCGTCGCCGAGCCCGACGTAGAGCCGGCCGTCGGGGCCGAGCACCGGCTCGCCGCCGTTGTGGTTGGCGTACGGCTGGTCGACGGCGAGCAGCGGCTCGGGGCTCGCGACCGCCACTCGCCCGTCGACGACGGGGTAGCGCACGATCTGCGTCTTCCCGTCGAGGTCGTTGAAGTGGACGATCACGCGGCCGCCGGGCGTCCCGTCCGCCCCCGGGACGAACGCGAGGCCGAGCAGCCCCTGCTCGTCCTTCGTCGAGACGCGCCCGCGCAGGTCGAGGAAGGGGGGACCGGCGGCGGGGCCGGCGCCGTCGAGCCAGCGGGCCGTGCCGCGCTGCTCCAGGACGAGGACGCGCCCGTCCGCGCCGGGCTCCCGCACCAGGCCGGACGCCCGGACGAAGCCCTGGGCGACGGGCGTCGCGGTCAGCGTCGGCGAGGCGAGCACGCGCTGCGGCGACAGCTGGGCGTCGATCGGCGGGACCGGCCGCGCCGGCTCGTCGCCGTCGTCCCCGCCGCAGCCGGTGAGGACGAGGGCGGCGGCGAGAACCGGAAACCACGTCGCCGCACGCATCCCGGGGCAGGATACGCGGGACGCGCCGCGGGGGCGGCGGCGCCCCGGCGGGACGATCGGGACGGCGGGACCGCGCGGCCCGGGTCGGCGCCGGCCGCCCGCCGCCGGGCGCGCCCGGTCCGGGAGGACGCCCGAAGTACCCTGGCGTCCGTGCCCGTGGACCCGCCCGCTCCCCCGCCGCTGCCTCCGGCCGACCTGCGCGTGGCGGACCTGGCCGGCCGGCGCATCGGGGTCTGGGGCGCCGGACGCGAGGGCGCGGCCGCGCTGCGCGCGCTGGCCGCGCACGCGCCGTCGAGCAGCGCGATCGTCGTGACGTCCGGCCCGCGGCCGGACGACGCCGCGCCGCTGCCCGCGGGGCCCGGCGGCGGCGAGGTCCCCTGGCTGCACGGCCCCGAGGGCCTCGACGCGCTGGCCGCCTGCGACGTCGTGATCCGCTCGCCGGGCGTCCCCGTCCGCGGCCCCGAGGCGGACCGCGTGCGCTCCCGCGGGGCGATCCTGACGAGCGGCACCGCGCTCTGGCTCGCCGAGCGCGCCGGGTCCGAGACCGTCGTCGGGATCACCGGCACCAAGGGCAAGAGCACCACGAGCTCGCTGCTGCACCACCTGCTCGGCAAGGCCGGGATCGCCAGCCGCCTGCTCGGCAACATCGGCGCCCCGCTGCTGGACGAGCTGCACCCGGTGGACCCGCCCGAGGCGTGGGTGCTCGAGCTCTCGAGCTACCAGCTGGCCGACCTGCCCCGGGCGCCGACGGTCGCGGTCGTGCTGAACCTGCTGCGCGACCACCTCCCCTGGCACGGCGACGAGGCGACCTACCACGCCGACAAGCTGCGGATCCTGACCGCCGGCGACGGCCCGCGGCTGGCCGTCCTCTCGCACGCCGACCCGCTGCTGCGCGCTGCCGCCGAGGACCTCCGCGCGCCGGTGTTGTGGGTCGACGAGGAGCACGGGCTGCACGTCGCCGGGGGCCGCGTGCTCGACGGCCCGCACGACCTCTGCGGGGTCGACGACCTGCCGGTCCGCGGCGTGATCGGCGCCCGCAACGTCTGCGCGGCGCTGGAGTGCGTCCGCGCGCTCGGCCACGAGATCCCCGACCTGCGGGCCGCGCTGCGCGACTTCGCGACGTTGCCCCACCGGCAGCAGATCGTCTCGACGCGGGCCGGCCGGACGTGGGTCGACGACTCGATCTCGACGACGCCCGAGGCCGCGATGGCGGCGATCGCCGCGTTCGCCCCGGGGCCCGTGGTCCTGCTGGCCGGCGGCCTCGACCGCGAGCAGGAGTACGGCGCGCTCATCGCCGCCCTGCGGACGGGACTCGTGCCGACGGGCGCGATCGGCGAGCCGCCCGCGCGGGTCGAGGTCGCGGGGCTCGTCGCGCTGCCGGGGACGGGCCCGGCGCTGGCCGCGGCGCTCACGGCCGCGGAGGACCCCCGCCGCGACGGGCCGGCCGACGACGGCGCCGGGAGCGGCGGTGCCGGGAGCACCGGCGCCTCCGCGACGGGCGACGCCGGACCGGGCCCGGCATGGGCGCCCCCGCTCCCCGCGATCGAGGTCGTCCCGGACGGCACCCCCGACGAGGTCAGCGCCGCGGCGGTGGCGGCGGCGGCCCGGATCGCCCCGCGGGGCGCGGTCGTCCTGCTCTCCCCCGCGGCCCCGAGCCACAACGTCTTCCGGGACTTCGAGGACCGCGGCGAGCGCTTCGCCGCGGCGGTCGCGGCGCTGCCCCAGGGCTGAGGCCCGCCGGCTAGGCCCCCGCCGCGGCCAGCGCCGGCGCCAGCTCGCCCCGCGGCTCCACGACGACGTCGCCGAGGCCCAGCCAGCCGGCCATCGCGCGCAGCTCCGCGTGGAGCTCGGCCGCGACGTGCGCGCGGTCCTCGACGTGGTCCTCGACGTGGGCGGAGCGGACGAGGAGGACGCCGCCGGCCCGGTCGGCCTTGAGGTCGACGCGGGCGACGAGGCGCTCGCCCAGCAGGAACGGCAGGACGTAGTAGCCGTGGACGCGCTTCTCGCGCGGGACGTAGATCTCCAGCCGGTAGCGGAAGCCGAAGAGCTGCTCCGTCCGGGTCCGCTCGAAGACCAGCGGGTCGAACGGGGCCAGGAGCGCCCGGGCCCGGACCTTGCGCGGCCGCCGGGCGTCGACGTGCAGGTACGCGGGGCGCTTCCAGCCGTCGATCGTCGCGGGGACCAGCTCGCCGGCCTCCACCAGGTCGGCGATCGCGGGCTTGACCTGCGCCGGGCCGAGGCGGAAGTAGTCGCGCAGGCACTGCTCGGTCCCCACGCCGTGGGCGCGGGCGGAGATCCGCACCAGCTCGCGGATCGCGTCGGCGGGCTCGGGGTCCGGCGCGTCGTGGACCGCCGGCGGCAGGACGCGCGACGGCAGGTCGTAGCGGCGCTCGAACTGCGGCGTGCGGCCGGCGGACGTGACCCGGCCGACGAAGAACAGGTACTCCAGCGCCCGCTTGACGCCCGACCAGTTCCACGCGTAGCCGTTGCCCTGGCGCGCGCCGACCTGCAGCCGCCCCGCCGCGACGTCTTCATCGAGCCGCCGCTCCAGCTCGACCGCGGTCAGGGGGCCGTGGTCGGCGATCTCCGCCTCGACGGCCGCCAGCAGCTCGGGCTGCTCGCCCGCGCGACGGATCATCCCCCAGCCCTCGTCCGCGATGCGCGCCATCCGCCAGCGCAGCAGCCGGTGGGTCTCCGGCGGCACGAACGACGCCTCGTGCGCCCAGTACTCGACGAGGCGGCGCGGGCGGCGTGACGTGGCGCGCTCCAGCAGCGCCGGGTCGTACGGGCCCAGCCGGCTGAAGACGGGCAGCAGGTGCGCGCGGGAGACGACGTTGACGGAGTCGATCTGGAGCAGGCCGACGCGGTCGATGACCCGCTGCAGGTGCGCGGCGGTCGGGCGCGGCGGCGGCTCGCGGTGCTGGCGGTCGGCGAAGCCCTGCGCGGCCAGCGCGATGCGCCGGGCCTGCGGGACGGTCAGCCGCACGGGCGGCGCGGGGGACGTCACCGGGCGATCCTAGATGGCGGGCCCGGCGGCCCCGTCCACGCGGGCCGGATCGTTCCGGGGGGCGGCCGGCGCGCGGGCGGGTCAGTCGGGGCGCAGCGACTCGATGCCGTGGCGCCAGAGCGCCTCGACGTCGGAGCCGGGCGGCAGGCGGTCGCACAGCTCCAGCGTCACGAGCCCGTGCCCGAACGACCAGACCGTGAGCGCCGCGACCGCGTCGCCGTTCATGACCTCGCGCAGCGCGCGGCCGGCGGTCAGCTCCGCCGAGCGGACGAGCGGGCCGGGGTCCAGCGGCGCCGCCATCATCAGGTCGTAGAGGTGCGGGTGCTCCAGCGCCCAGCGCCGGAAGGCGTGGACGACGCCCCACAGCGGGTCGTCCTCGGACGACGCCCGCCCGGCCTCGCAGGCCGCGCCCTGCGACCGCAGGCCGATGGCGATCATGCCGTTCTCGATCGCCTGCTTGTCCGGCAGGTGCTTGTAGAGCGACGGCGCCCGGACGCCCAGCCGCGCGGCCACGTGCCGCATCGAGACCGCCTCCCGGCCGCCCTCCTCCAGGATCTCGAGGGAGATGTCGATGATCTGCTTGGCCCGGGGCGTCAGCTCCGGCACCTCGATCGTGGCGAGCTCGGACTCGCGGATCTCGCGGAGGTCCCGGTTCGCCGTGGCGACGGGGCCGGTGCGGTCCCAGGCCGAGCTCACGACCGTGCCCCGCCCGGCCGCAGGGCGGCGACGCCCCGGCGGCGGACCACCCCGAGCGCGTAGCCCGGGGGGATGCGGTCGTTGAGCTCGAGGTCGACGCAGCCGTGCGCGAACGCCCAGGTGGCGACCGCGGCGACCCCGGAGCCGTCGGCGGCCTCGAAGAGCGGCTGGGCGGACTCGACCTCGGCCTGACGCGTCAGCGGCCCGCGGTCCAGGCGGCCGCGCATGTTCAGGCGGTAGAGGTCCGGGTGATCGAGGGCCCAGACGCGGTAGGCCTCCACGATCGCCAGGAGCGGGTCCTCGCCGGCGGCGCGGGCCTCGGCCGTGACGCGCCGGCCGATCGCGCCCTGCTCGCGCAGGACGGACACGATGATCGCGTCCTCCAGGGCCTTCTTGTCCGGCAGGTGCTTGTAGAGCGACGGCGCCCGGACGCCCAGGCGGGCGGCGATGTTGCGCATCGACATCGCCTCGGCGCCCTCCTCCTCCATGAGCTCGCGGGCGACCTCGACGATGCGCTCGGCGCGCTCGGACAGCGGCTGGGCGTCCGGGATGCCGGATCGGAACCCGACGGTCGACGTGGAGGCGCCGAGCGGGTCGGGCGACGCCACCACGTCATCGCGGTGCCGGAGCTGGGCGACGCCCCACTGCCACACGAGGTCGGCGTCGTAGACCTGCGGGAGCCGGCCCCGGATCTCGAGGTCGACGAGCCCGTGGGCGAACGCCCAGAAGGTGATCGCGCCCTCGAGGTCGTCGCGCATGACCCAGCGCAGCGGGTCGCCGCTGTAGAGGCTCGCCGAACGCACGAGCGGCGACTCGTCCAGCCGGCCCGACATGCAGACCTCGTAGCGCTGCGGGTTCTCGAGCGCCCACGCGCGGAAGGCGTCGAAGATCGACCCGACCGGGTCCTCGGCCTCGCGGATCGCGTCGCGCATGACGTCGCCGTTCTCGCGCAGGATGTCGGCGACGAGGACGTCGAGGATGGCCTGCTTGTCGGGCAGGTGCTTGTACAGCGACGGCGCGCGGACGCCCAAGCGCGCGGCGATGGCGCGCATCGACAGGGCGTCGACGCCCTCCTCGTCGAGGATCGCGCGGGCGACGTCGACGATCTCGCGGACGCGGGGCTTCAGCTCCGGGACGGCGGCCTCGACCGCCATCCGCTCCGCGACCGTCAGGCCGGCGCCCGGCAGGACGCGGCCCTCGAGCTCGCGGGCCGGGTCGACCAGGACGCGCGTGCGGGCGCTCGTCTGGCTCATGCGGCCCCCAGGACCTCGGTGACGGCGCGGCGCAGGTCGGCGGGCAGCTGCTCCAGCGCCGCGGCGTCGAGGACGAAGGGCGGGGCCGACTCCCGGACGTCGGGCGGGAGCGGCGGCAGGCCCGTCAGGTGCTCGTCGCGCAGCCGGGCGACCACGGGGTGGTCGACCCAGGCGTCCCGGCCGGGACGACCGTCCGCCCCGATCCCCTCGGCGATCAGCCGCATCGCCAGGAGCGACTCGGCTTCCTCGCCGACGCACTCGAACGGCTTGTGTTCCCGGAGCCCTGCGAGGTCCGCGAAGCCGTCGTACTGGGCCTCGTCGGCGAGCAGGTCGGCGCCGAAGATCGCGGTGAGCGCGTCGGGATCGAGCGACGGAGAGAGGGCCAGGAAGACGAAGCGGCACTTCGGGCAGTCGCCGCACCAGTTCGCGTTGCGGCGCTCGGGATCCAGCCGGAACACCGTGTTGCAGGAGGTGAACTCCGCGTGGTAACGGGGGAGCCCCGCGAACGCCCGGGCGATCGCCAGCTCGCTGGCCGGCCGCAGGACCGAGCGGTAGTCGAGCCCGGTCGCGACCTCGGTCTCGACGAGCTCGCGCAGCGCGGACTCGAACGCCGCGCCCTTGCTCCACTGGTGGTTGACGGCCAGGCCGTTCCATACGAGGTTGCCCTCCGACGCGGAGCGCTCGTTGGCCATCGCGACGGCGTCGGCGCCGTGCAGCACGGCGGTCATGAGCGCGATCGTCGACACCACGGCGGTCACCGGTACGTGGCCGTTGAGCGCGCCGGACGCGTTCAGGCCGCCGATGTTCGGCGACAGCGCTCGGGTCGCGACCGCGTGGGGCAGCCCGCTGACCGCGACGCAGCGCTCGATCGGCGCGGCGCGGCCGACGGAGAACGGCAGGGCCTCGCGGCCGGAGCGCAGGACGACCTCCAACGCGACGACGGAGTCCTTGCCGCCGCCGATCGGCACGAGCGTCCGCCCCGTCGCGGGCAGCGCGACCGGCGCCGACGCGGCGACGCCGGACGCGGCGGGCAGCGCGCCGCGCTCGCGGACGTCGACGTCGTTGGTGTAGGCGAACTCGCCCAGGCCGAGCGTGTAGACGTCCCGCAGGAGCGCGCGCAGCCGGGGGGACGGAGCGTCGGCGCCGTCCAGCCCCGCGACGCCGGGGCCGAAGGCGATCTCCGCCGGGGCCGCGGTCTTGAAGTACGAGACGCCCGCCAGCAGGTGCAGCAGCCGCGCCAGGCGCCGGAGGACCTCGAGGCGGGGCTCGTCCTGCGGCCAGGAGACGTCCGCGAAGCGCACCGTCTCCGTGAAGCGGACCTCGTCGTCCAGCGCGTAGCGCAGCACGACGCTGCACGTGGCCTCGTCGACGTCTGACGCGACGAAGCGGAAGACGCGGAAGCGCGACGGATCGAAGGTCACACCGGAGGCCGGGGACGCGTGGGCGGTGGGGGAACCGTCACTCACCCCCCGAGGGTATCGGGAGCGACCGCGGTTGCGGGAAACGGTGTGTCGCAGATGCGCTCGACTGGCGCGACAGCGTTCATGCGGGGCCGTCGCGGAGGACCCGCCGCAGGACCTTGCCCGTGGCGCCGCGGGGCAGCTCGTCCCGGAAGACGACGTCCCGAGGGACCTCGTGGCGCGGGCGCTGGGCCCGCACGTGCTCGCGGACGACCTTGGCGCTCAGGCGCGCGCCGGGCGCCTTGACGACGTGCACCGCGATCCGCTGCCCGTAGAGGTCGTCGGCCACCCCGATCGCCGCGACCTCGGCGACGGCCGGGTGCGCCGCGAGCGCGTCCTCGACGTTGCGGGGGTGCACGTTCTCACCCCCGGACACGATCATGTCGTCCTCGCGGCCGAGGACGAACAGGCGCCCCAGGTCGTCGAGGTACCCGAGGTCGCCGGTCTGGGTGAGGCCGTCGCGCTGGGGCAGGCGGGTGCCGTCCGTGTAGCGGTCGGAGGCGAGCCCGCCGCCGACGTGGATCCGCCCGGTCCGGTGGCTGGGCAGCGGCACGCCGCCCCAGTCGAAGATCCGCACGGTCGCGCCGAGCGGGACGCGGCCGGCCGTCGCCGGCGCGGCCCGCAGGTCGGAGGGGTCCGCGATCGCGCCCCAGCCGACCTCGGTCGCCCCGTAGAGGTTGTAGAGCCCGTCGCCGTAGGCGTCCATCCAGCGCGTGGCGAGGTCACCCGGCAGCGCGGACCCCGACGACGCGGTGACCCGCAGCCGCGAGACGTCGAACTCCTCGCGCAGCGCGGGGTCGAGCTCGAGGATGCGCTGCAGCATCACCGGGACGGCGACGAGCACGTCGACGCCGTGCCGGGCGACCGCGCGCAGGACGTCCTCCGGATCGAAGTCGCGCCGCAGCACCACGGTGGACCCGAGGAGCAGCGCCATCAGCAGGTTCGCGAAGCCCCAGGCGTGGAAGAGCGGGGGCGCGATCAGGAAGGTGCCGCCGTCGCGGTAGTCCATCCGGTCCAGGAACGACACCGGCGCGTCGAGCGACATCCGGGTGCGCCGGGTGCCCTTGGGGACGCCCGTCGTGCCGGACGTCAGGAGCACGACGCGGCCGGGAGCGCCGGGGTGCGCGAGCGGCCGGCCCGCGCCCTCGACGATCAGCTCCTCCAGCGACCGGACCCCGCTGCGCGGCGGGTGCTCGTCGTCCCAGGCGGAGACGACGCGCGAGACGCCGTCGGCGGCCGCCCGGCCCGGCGGGCGCGGCGGGGCGCCGGTCGCCGCACCCAGCGCCTCGTCCATCACGCAGAGGAGGTCGGCGTCGCAGACGAGCGCCGTCGGCCGCTCGCGGTCGAAGACGGCGCGGACCTGCGGCGCGGCGAAGCCCGTGTTGACCAGCAGCGCGTCGGCGCCGGCCTTGCTCACGGCCACGAGCGCCTCGACGAACCCGCGGTGGTTGCGGCAGACGATCGCGACGCGGTGGCCCTCCCCCACGCCGCGGTCCCGCAGCGCCACCGCCAGCGCGGTCGTGCGCTGGTCGAGCTCGGCGTACGTCAGCGCGCGGTCGCCGTCGATGATCGCCATCCGGTGCGGGTCGCGGGTGGCCGCGGCCGCGTAGGCGCCGGCGGGCGTCGCACCCCAGCGGGCGAACTGCCGGGCGATCGTGGCGTACTTGTCGGGCCGCATCGGACGCAGGACGCCGGCCCGGCCGAAGACGCGGATCGAGCGCGCGGCGAGCGCGGCGACCTGGAGCGGGCCGGGGATCGGTGCCGGGGGCTCCTCGGAGAGCAACAGGCGCTCGACGCCGCGCAGCATCTCGCGCAGCCGGCGGCGCATCTCCGGCAGGGCCACGAGCCCGGCGAACGCGCCCGGGACGCCGCCGGGCGGGTTGTAGCCGGCGCGGACGGTGATCCGGGCGCCGTCCCCCGCCGGCCGCACCCGCAGCGCGACGTGGAGGTCGATCCCCGTCAGGCCGACGGCGACGAGGTCGCGCCCGTCGCGCAGGACGGTGACCTCGAGCTCGCTGCCGAGCTCCGCGGCACCGACCCGCAGCACCGAGCGGATCCGGGTGCCCTGCGCCAGCGGGCCGTCACCGAGGACCTCGAACGAGACGACGCCCGGCAGCGTCCGGGCGATCACCCGCGGGTCGACGATCGTCCGCCAGGCGCGCTCGGGGGCGACGGGGACGTCGATCCGCTCCGACAGCCTCATCGCGGCGACTCCCAGCCGAGGACCGGGACGCGGCGGCGGCGCTGGAGCTCGGTGAGCATCTCCTGCATCGTGCCCGTCACGTGGTCGTAGACCTCGCGCTCGTCGGGATCGTCGCCGAAGCGCTCCCGCAGGTCGATCGGGGGCAGGACCTGCACGACGATCTTCGCCGGCAGCGGCAGGTGCCCGAGCAGGTCGCCGACGTTCAGCCCCCACGGAGCGGCGATCGACAGCGGCAGCGTCTTCAGCCGCAGGTGCCGGTCGGCGCCGAGGAACCGTGCCAGCCGCTCGCCGCGGCCCAGGAAGAGCGCGGTCTCCTGGCCGCCGATGGCGACGACGGGGACGATCGGGACCCCGGCCTCCAGCGCCAGCTTGACGAAGCCGGAGCGCCCGCCGAACGCGATCCGCGCCGACTGGCTGCTGGGGCGGTGCGCCTCGAGGTCGCCGCCCGGATAGACGAGCACGCACGACCCGGCGTCGAGCGCCGCGCGCGCGATCGCGGGGTCCGCCGGCAGGGTGCCGAGCCGGCGCAGGAAGCTCAGCCCCGGGTAGGCGGAGACGAGGTTGTGGACCAGGACGTTCAACGGCCGCTCCGGCCCGAAGTGGCTGGCGAACCCGAGCGCGAAGACGAACGAGTCGGGGGTGACGTTGCCGCCGGAGTGGTTGCCGACCAGCAGCACCGGCTCGTCGCGCGGGATGTGGTGCAGCCCGCGGACCTCGGCCCGGAACCACAGGCTGGCGACCATCCACGCGACCGGCATGACGTCGCGGACGAGCAGGCTGTCGCGGTCGTCGAGGTCGCCCCGGCCCACGCGGGCGCGGGCGGTCGCGCCGGCCGCGGCGAGCAGGCCGCGGGCGGGGGCGGCGACGGGCGCGAGCGCCGTCCGGCCGACCTGGGCCGCGGCGGCCGTGAGTCCGTCCAGCGCGCCGCGGACGCCGCGGGCGGCGACCGCCGGGACGAGCCCGCGTGCCGGGCGCGGCGGGTCGACGACCGCCACCGGGTCCTTCGGGGGTGCGGGTTGGCGGGTGGGGCGGGGCATGCGGGGGACGGCGGCGATCGGGTCCGCGACGCGGGCCGGGACCGTGCGGCGGGACGGAGCGTATCCCGCGGGCCGACCGGCGTCGACGGGACCGGACGGGGAGTGGCCCCGGACGCCCCGGCGCACCGCGGTCGCCTGCTAGCCTCGACGCACCGCCGATACCCCCACTGGGTATCAGCCACGACCCGGAGGAGACCCGATGAGCGCCACCGAACCCACCCTGGAGTACGTCGTCCAGGGGATGACCTGCCAGCACTGCGTCGCGTCCGTCACCGAGGAGGTCTCCGAGGTCCCCGGCGTCACCGGGGTCGACGTCGACCTGCCCTCCGGGCGGGTCGCGGTCCACGGCGAGGACGTCGACGAGGAGGCCGTCGTGGCCGCCGTCGCCGAGGCGGGGTACAAGGTCATCGACTGACCGCGGGCGGGTGCCGCCGTTCGCCGGAATGGACGCCGTCTACAGCGTTCACACACGGCCGGGCGGCGGACGTATGCTGGCCTCGACCGGAACGGGGGGCACCCGCCTCCCGGCCGGGCGTCCCCCCCATGAGTGCACCGTCCGCCACCGCCCCCGCCCGCGACCGGGTCGACATCCGACCCACGGCCCTGCTCCTGCGATCGTCGGTCGACCGCCACGGCGTCGACGCGACCTGCAGCAGGTTCCGGCTCTGCCGGCGACGACTCGGGGCCGTCGTGGCGATGCGCACGACCCGCGGCCAGCACGCGCACTTCCTCGAGCGCGGCAGCGTGGAGGACATCGTCACCCACGGGCCGGAGACGTTCGCCGTCCTCCACGTCCCGCTCGCCGGCACGCTGCAGGCCCGCCTGGGCGACCTCCTCGTCGAGCACGGCCCCGAGCTCCTGGCGCACGACCTCGGCATCGACCTGCCGCGGGGCGCGCGGTTCGTCGAGCAGATCACGATGGGCCGGGCCGGCAACGGCGCCCGCGTGACGCACGTCTGCGCGACGATCGCCGAGCGCGTCGGGATCGACCCGGCCGACCTCGAGGACCACGCGATCGAGCGCGGCTGGTGCCCCGCTTGCACGGAGCACGTCCTCGTCGGGGGCGACCGCCGCTGCCCCTGGTGCGACACCGGCGTGGCGCTCGACGAGCGCGAGACGGCCGACGGCCGCTCGTACCCGATCCTCGGTGGCGCCTCCGCGCACGCTGCGGGATCGACCGCGCTGGCGGGCTGAGCGGCCGGGGACCATTGGCGGCTCACCGCGCTCGGCCGCCCGGCCCTGCTCGTCGGCACGCTCCTGGTGCTGGTCGCGCTCGTGGTCACGCCGGTCCGGCGCCCCACCGCCCTGCGGTGCGGGCTCGGCGTCCTCGTCGGCGGGCTGGCGGTGCTCGCCGCGGAGCGGAGCGCCCGTGCCGTCGTGACCGGCGCCGCCGAGGCCGGACGGGATCGGGAGATCGCCGGCGCCGCCTGGGACGAGCTGCTCGGTGGCCTCCGCCCCGACGTGTTCATCCTGGCGGTCGCCGGACTCGTCGTCGTGGTCGTCGCCGCCGCCGTCGGGCGCCTCGGGGCGCCGGGTCGTCCGGGGCACCCGGTTGGATGACCCGGTGGACGACGAGCTCGAGCAGTACGAGCGCCAGTTCCGGCGCGCCGGGCTGCCCCTCTTCATCGAGGACTGGTCGGCGCGGACCGACGTCTTCAACCGCGCCTTCCCGCTGCTCGCGCTCGTCTTCGTGGTCGAGCTGCTCGGGGCCCTGAACCTCGACTGGCCGGTGCTGCTGAACCTCGCCGCGATCGCCGGCGCGGTAGCGTTCTCGCTCGCGTCGGTCGCCCTCGTCAACCGGCGCCGCGGCCGTCCGGCGCTGACGATCCCCGAGGACCTCGGGACCGCCGAGCTCGCGGGCTTCGTGCTCGTGCCCGCGGCGCTGCCGCTGATCTTCAACGGGCAGCTCGCCAGCGCCGCGGTCACCGCCGTCGGCAACCTCGTGGTGCTCGGGATCGTCGCGCTGGGCTTCGGCTTCGGGATCGGCGCGATCCTCCTCTGGGCCGTCCGCCGACTGGCGGGGCAGCTCGCCCAGTCGGTGGCGCTCCTGGCCCGCGCGCTGCCGCTGCTCCTGCTGTTCGCCGTCGTCCTCTTCATCAACACCGAGATGTGGCAGGTCTTCGGCGAGATGGAGGACGTGTCGATGATCGCCACCGGCACGCTGCTGTTCCTCGTCGTGCTCGCCTTCCTGGCGGTGCGGATCCCGCGCGAGGTCCGCGCCCTGGAGGCCGGCGTCGCGGAGGACGCCGAGGTCGCGGTCGCGCCGCTGCGCCGGCCGCAGCGCGCGAACGTCGGCCTGGTGATGCTGATCAGCCACGGGCTCCAGGTGCTGGTGGTGACCGTCGCGATCACGGCCTTCTTCGTCGCCTTCGGGATGCTCGTGATCGGCTCCGACGTCACCGAGTCGTGGATCGGCACGAAGGGCGAGGTCGTCTCGTGGTCCCCGCCGGACATCGGCATCCCGATGCGGATCACGCACGAGCTGCTCCGCGTGTCCGCCGCGATCGGCGCGCTGTCGGGGCTCTACTACGCCATCAGCGTGCTCACGGACTCCGCGTACCGCGAGGAGTTCCTCGACGAGCTGACCGACCAGATGGCCCGGACCTTCGAGGCCCGGACCGCCTACCTGCGGCTGCTGGCCTCGCGCGACGGACGACCCGTCACCGACGAGGCCGCGTCGGCCTGAGCGCCGGCCGCCGCGGCGCCCGAGCGCGCGTCGAGCCGCCGCGTGACGAGGGAGATCCCGGCTTCCAGCGTCCCCGGGGCGATCCCGCGCGCGAGCTGCAGGGCGATGCCCTCGCGCGCCGTGACGGCGAACGCCCGGGTCACGATGGCCTCGCAGATCAGGTCCGCCGCCTCGTCCGGCCACAGCGCCGGCACGCGCTCGTAGGCCGCGGTCGGCGCGATCATCGGGGTCCGGACCAGCGGCATGTGGACGCCGGTGACGCGGACGCCGTCGCCGCGGACCTCGTTGGCGACGCAGCGCGAGAACGAGTCCAGGGCGGACTTCGACGCCAGGTAGGCCGCGAACTTCGGCGTCTGCAGCAGCAGGCCCTCCGACAGCACGTTGACGATCTGCCCGCGACCCTGGGCGCGCATCGCCGGCAGCAGCCCGAGCGTGAGCTTCACCGGGCCGTAGTAGTTGATCTGCATCGTCCGCTCGAAGTCGTGCATGCGATCGGAGGAGTCGGCGATCGACCGGCGGATCGAGCGGCCCGCGTTGTTGACGAGGACGTCGACGGCGCCGTGGTCGGCGAGGATCGCGTCGGTCAGGCGGCCGACGGCGTCGAGGTCGGTCAGGTCGCACGGCCGGACCTCGGCGCGGCCCCCGGCGGCCTCGATGCGGTCCGCCACGGAGCGCAGCGCATCCTCGGACCGCGCGACGAGGACGACGTGGGCGCCGGCGGCCCCGAGGCGGAGGGCCGTGGCCTCGCCGATCCCGGACGAGGCGCCGGTCACGAGCACGACCTTGCCGGCCGCCGCGCCGCGCAGGCCCCCGGCGGCGACCCGGCGCGCGATCCGGACCGGCGTGTTCGGCGTCCTCGACCCGAGCGTCAGCAGGCCGTGGCGCAGGTCGTCGAGGCGCCCCCGGCGGCGGCGGGTCACGAGCGGGCACCGAGGTCGCGGAGCATGGGCGACACCGTACCTACCGTCGGTAGCAAACGCAATCCGGGCCTGCAGACCGTCCGGGCACCGCGCGGTCGGGGTCTGCCGCAGGAGGCCGGGGCCTGCCGCAAGGGGCCGGGGCCTGCCGCGCGCAGTCGAGAGTGCGATGCTCCTTGCTGAGGAGGGAGAAGTGCACGGTCGACGCCCCGCGCGCCGCGAGGTCGCGCTCGCGCACGCCCCGGGCCGCGCCCCGCCGGGGAGGACGTGACCGGCGGACGCTCCCTCAGCGGCCGCCGGAGCGGCGGACCTTCAGCGCGTAACGCGAGGCCTTCGTCGCGACCTCGGGGTTCTTGATCGTCTTCAGGCGGTCGATCAGGTCCTGCCACTGGCCCGGGCGCAGCGCCGAGGCCGCCTGGCGGCCCAGCACGCTGTCGCCGCCGGGGACGACGCGGAAGCCGACGTGGATGTGGTCGGCGTGGTCGGCCTGCGCCAGGACGTTCGTCGCCCCGCCGAAGTCCGACGGCAGCATCAGGCTGATGATCTGGTGCGGCGCCGAGGGGCCCTGCAGCCGCAGCAGCAGGCGGATCGTGCGGTCGGTGACCGTCCCCGGGCCCTGCGTCTCGGGCGTGATCCGCTGCCCGTCGACCTCGGCGATGTCGACGGCGCTGCCGGAGGCGTGCTCCGACACCGACCCCGACGTCGTGGTCGCGCCGGGCCGGCCGAGCGACGAGACGCGGATCCGGTGTCCGCTGGTGGCCAGGTAGGCCAGCGTCGCCAGGACGCGCCGGTCGACCGCGCCGGAGCGGATCTGGCTCCGCCCCGCGTCGGGGATGTCGAGCCGGTCGTCGGCCAGGACCCGGGCCTGGAGCGCGGACTTCGACAGCAGCAGCACGCGTCCGGCGGTGCTCGCCGCGGCGGTCGTGCCGAAGAGCGCGCCGGCCTTCGTGGTCTTCGTCGCCTTCTCGGTGGTCGAGGCGAGCAGCCGCCAGCCGTCGAGGATCGGCCGCGGGTCGATGCGGGGCGCGTCCGGGCCGGCGGGACGGATCCCGAAGGCCATGGAGGAGCGGCGGTCGGGATCGCTCGTCCTGGCGGTGCCGATCGTGCCGAGGACCGTGCCGCCGTTGACGCGGGCACCGGGGCGGAGCGGGCGGCGGACGGTGCCGGGCGGCGTGGCCGACGCCGAGCGGCGCGCGGGCTTCGCGGCATGGTCGAGCGTCCGGGCGAGTGATCGTAGGTCGTCGAGATCGACGCGGAAG
>NZ_JBFAPC010000131.1:0-16173 GCF_040675535.1 Patulibacter sp. NPDC049589
GCCGCCGCGCTGGCCGCCGGCGCCGTCGCGCTGACGGCCCCCGCGGCCGCCTCCGCGGCGCACGTCACGTCGCTGCAGCCCTGGGCCGCGACGAACGCCTACCTCGCGAAGGCCGACATCGACGGCCGGCAGCAGCCGAAGAGCGAGCCACGCGCGAAGACCGACCACGTCAAGGCGGGCGACTGGGTCCGGATCTCCTGCCAGACCACGGGCGAGACCTTCAACGGCTCGAACGTCTGGGACAAGGTCGGCGACTACTACGTCCCCGACCAGCTGCTGAAGACCTACTCCGACAGCGTCCTCGCGGGCGTGCCGCGGTGCGACCCGGGCGGCCCGGAGCCGACGCAGACGCCCCAGCTCTCCGCGGGGTACCTCGCGGCGCAGTCCGCGGGCTTCGGCGCCACCCCCGACGGCGCCGCGCGGGTGATGCGCGCGACCGCCGCGCGCAGCGGCACCGCGGGCGTCCTGATGGTGCGCTTCTTCATCCCCAACGCGCTCGCCGGCGGCCGGCTCCTGAAGGGCGACGGCCGCGGCTGGAGCTCCGACCCCTCGCAGTCCCTCGCGTCCCGGGCCTCGCTCTACTGGGACACCCGGACGGGCAGGACGTCGCTGACGATCGACCCCACCCACGTCGCCGACTACCTGCCGAAGTCGTTCTGGGGCGTCGAGCCCCACGACCTGCCCGGCCCGCTGCCGGTCGTCCTGTGGCCGCACAAGTACTCGCTGCCGGATCGGATCCGCGGCGGCGCGTCGAACACCGCGCTGCCGATCCAGCTCAAGGGCCGCGCCAGCTCGGTCCGGTCGACCGACCTGCACGCCCGCGGGACGAACCAGGCGTGGATCGCCGGGTCCGGCCGGACGTTGCAGTTCAAGGTCTCGATGCTCAACTCGGTGACGAACATCGTCGACATCGGGGCGTGGAGCGTCGACACCTCGTTCAAGGTCGCCCAGAAGCCCGACGGGAGCTTCAAGGTCTCCAGCAGCGGCAACGGCTATCCGGCGGTCGAGTCGTACTTCTACCCGGCGACGGGCTCGCCCTCGACGGTCTTCCTCCGGCGCGTGCACGAGTGGGCGTTCGACCGCGAGATCGGCGTGCCGACCCTGCCGAAGTTCAACACCGGCATGGTCGACCCGGGCGGCGGAATCGCGGCCCTCGACAAGGCGAGCAACCTGCGCTGCAAGAGCACCGCGGGCGGCGGCAGCCGCTGCACCCGCGACGGGATGGGCCTCAACCCGCTGCCCGAGCTGATCGCCCCGGACAGCTACACGACGACGTCCGCGGACCGCGCGGGCTGAGCGCCGGACCGCGGCTGCGGGCAACCAGGAGGAGGAGCGCGGGGCCCGGCGATCGCCGGGGCCCCGGGGCCGTCCCGGGGCCGACCTCAGCCGCGCTTGCGGGCGACGACCATGAGGTTGTAGAAGATGCCCGCCGGCAGCCGGCCCTCGAGCAGCCGGCGGTCGACCTTCTGGAAGAACAGGTAGCCCCTGAAGGCGTACATCTTCCAGCCCCACGGGACGTCCTCGTCGCGGGCGGAGGCCTCGAGCCCGCGGTTGAACCAGCCGAACCAGTTGGCGGCCAGCTCCTCGCCGCGGACGTCGGCCCGCTCGAAGCCCGCGGCGTCGATCGGGGCGCGCAGCTCGGCGGGGACGAACGCGTGGACGTCGACCTGGGACTCGAGCGCATGGTTCTCCGCGCCGCCGTCGTCGTGGCCGTGCTCGGCCGGCCGGGCCTTGATCACGCGGCGCCAGAGCGGCGCGACGCGGTGCGCGGCGCGCTTGGGGACCACCGCGATCCGGTCGCCGTTGCGGGACGGCTCGCCGGCGAAGAGGATCACGCCGCCGGGCCGCAGCACGCGGTGGAACTCGGAGAAGGCGCGGGCGAGGTCCGGGATATGGTGCAGGACCGCGTGGCCGAGGACGAGGTCGAACGACTCGTCCTCGAAGGGCAGCTGCTCGGCGTCGGCGACGAGCGCCTCGACCTGCAGGCCCTGCTCGGCGGCGTTCTTCTCGAGCACGGCGATCATGCCGGGCGAGATGTCGGTCGCCACGGCGCTCCGGACGATGCCGGCCTTCAGCATGTGCAGCGTGAAGTAGCCCGTCCCGGCGCCGATCTCCAGCGAGCGGCCGAACGTCGGCAGCGGCCGGCCGAGCAGCTTCTCGAGCTTCTGGCGCACCTGGTCGGCGCCGACGTCGCCCCAGTCGATCCCCCACTTCGCGTCGTACTGCGCCGCCGCACCGTCGTGGTACCGCGTGTTGACGTCGCGGATCTGCTCGGCGACCTCCGGCTCCGCAGCGGCACTACCAGTGGTAGGAAAGGGACTCATGGGCCGCCGCAGTCTACGGACCCGTCCCGTAGATTTGCGGGCCGATGACGCAGACGCCGCCCCTGTACGTCCAGCGGGACCAGCCCGAGGGCGTGCCCCCGCTGTCGCTCACGGGCGAGCGCACGCTGCCCGACGTGCCGGAGGAGAACTACTGGTACCGGCGTCATCTCGTCGTCTACGAGTGGATCGCGGCGCGGGTCGCCGCCCGCACCGCGGCGGGGCCGGACGGCGGCGGCCCGCAGAAGGTCGTCGACCTGGCGTGCGGCGAGGGCTACGGCACGGCGGTGCTCGCCCGCGAGGCCGCGGAGGCCGTCGGCGTCGACGCGAACCCCGAGGCGTTCGAGCACGCCCGCCGGCGCTACACGGACGCCCGCACGCGCTTCGTCCGCACCCTGGTCGAGACCTTCGACGAGCCGTGCGACGTGCTCGTCTTCCTGCAGACGATCGAGCACGTCCAGGACCCCGACGCGATCCTCGAGCGCTTCAAGTCCCTGATCGGCCCAGGCGGCGAGGCGTACGTCTCGACCCCGAACCTCCTGACGCTCGCGCCCCCCGGCGCCGAGAAGTCCGAGAACCCGTGGCACGTCAAGGAGTACCGCGCGGACGAGTACCGCGAGCTCCTGGAGCGGCACTTCGGCCACGTCGAGATCCTCGGCCTCTACCACGCGCGCAAGCTCCGGGTCCACGCCTTCGCGATCGAGCACCTCGGCTGGGATCGCGTCCACAAGGGCCTGCGGATCACGAAGCCGTTCTACGACCGCTTCACGCCGGCGATCGCCGCGTCGGACTTCGTGCTGCGCTCCGAGGCCGACGGCGCGAACCTCGACCGCGCGCTGGACTTCGTGGCCGTGCTGCGGCCGTGACCGCCGCGGGCCCGCGCCACGGCGGGGCCGGGGCCGGCGGCACGACGGCGGGCGGGCCGGGCGCCCTGGCGATCGTCCTCCACACGCACCTGCCGTACGTCGAGGGCTTCGACACGTGGCCATTCGGCGAGGAGTGGCTCTGGGAGGCCGCCGCCACCTGCTACCTGCCGCTGCTGGAGCTCCTGGACCGCCGCGCCGACGCCGCGGCGCTGACGCTGTCCGTCACCCCGGTGCTCGCCGACCAGCTGCTCGCGCCCGGCGTGGGCGACCGCTTCCGGTCCTTCCTCGACGAGACCCGGGAGGACGTCTACGCGCGCGAGATCGGCGGCTTCCTCGACGGCGGGCACGCGGACGAGGCGGCGGCGCTCCAGGCGCTGCGGGAGGTCTACCGGGACGCGCGGCACGCCGACGGGGGCCCGGAGCCGGCGGACGGGATCGCCGCGGGCCTCCTCCGCCACGCCGCGTGGACGTCCTCGGCGACCCACGCGGTGCTGCCGCTGCTGGCGACGCCGCAGGGCCTGGACGCCCAGCTCGGGGTCGGGATCGACAGCCACCGCCGGCGCACGGGCCGCTGGGCCGGCGGGCTGTGGCTGCCGGAGTGCGCGTACGACCCGGCGCTCGACGGCGCCCTGGCCGCCCACGGGGTGCGCACCGCCTGCGTCGACCTGACCGACCGGCTCGGCGCCGGCGACCCGGCCCACCTGCGCCCGTACGCGACCACCGGCGGGACGACGCTGCTGCCGCTGGACCGCACGCTGATGGACCTCGTCTGGTCCGACGGCGCGATGCCCGCGCACGCCGCCTACCGCGACACGCACCGCCGCACGACGTTCCACCTGATGCCGTGGAGCAACGACGGCCGCGCGTGGGACCCCGGGCGCGCCCGGCGGCGGGCCCGGGCCGACGCGGCGACCTTCGTCGCGGCCGCGACGGCGCGCGTGGCCGGCGGCGGCTTGGCGACCGTCGCACTGGACACCGAGTTCCTCGGCCACTGGTGGCTCGAGGGGATCTGGTGGCTGGAGGCCGTGCTCGACGAGGCCGCCGTCCAGGGCCTGGCGGTCGTCCACGCCGACGACGCGGCCGCCCGGGCGCGGGCCGCGGGCGTCGTGCCGCTGCCCGCCGCGGCCCGCGCCACGAGCACCTGGGGCACGCCGCGCGACCTCTGGACGTGGTCGGGTCCGCAGGTCGCGGACCTCGCCTGGAGGGCCCGGCGGGCGGAGCTGGACGTCGTCGCCGCGGGCCCCGGCGCCACGGACCGCGCGTGGCGCGAGCTGCTCGCCCTGCAGTCGTCGGACTGGGCGTTCCTGCGCACCCGCGGGACGGCCGGTGACTACCCGGACCGGCGCGCCGCCGGGCACGCGCAGCGGCTGCGGGAGGAGCTCGCCGCGCCGGGGTCGCTCGAGCCCGCGCTGCGCGGGCTCGCGCCGGACGCCGGGGAGCAGCACGGCGCGACGCGTCCTCAGGCCTCCGCCGCCGAGCGGTAGCGCGCCGCCGCCCGCTCGCGCTCGGCGGCGTGCTCGACGATCGGAGCCGGGTAGTCCTGGCCGATGACGCAGGCTGCCGCGCGCTGCTCGTCGCGGTCCATCTTCCACGGCTCGGCGATCCGCTCGTCGGGGACGTGGGCGAGCTCCGGCACCCAGCGCCGGACGTAGCGGCCCTGCGGGTCGAAGCGCACGAGCTGGCGGGTCGGGTTGAACATCCGCTGGAAGTACGGCTTGGGGTCCACGCCGATCGACGTGACCCACTGCCAGTTGCCGTCGTTCTGGGTCGGCTCGCCGTCCTGCAGCAGGGCGGAGAAGTGGCGCTCGCCGGCGGTCCAGTCGACGTGCAGGTCCTTCGTCAGGAACGACCCGACCACCAGGCGCGCGCGGTTGTGCATCCAGCCGGTGGCGGCGAGCTGCCGCATCCCGGCGTCGACGAGCGGGTAGCCCGTGCGCCCCGCCTTCCAGGCCTCCAGCGCCTCGTCGTCGCGCTCCCAGGTCAGCTCGCGGAAGCGCGGCTGGTGGGCCCGGCGCCGATCCTCGGGGTGGAAGAGGTAGACGTGGGCGTAGAAGTCCCGCCACGCGAGTTGGCGGACGAACGCGGCGGGCCCGGCGCCCGACAGCTTGCGGGCCCGGGCCTCGAGCCAGCGGGGCGAGATCGTCCCCCATCGCAGGTGCGGGGAGAGCCCGCTCGTGCCGCCCGCCGCGCGCGACGAGCCGTGCTTGCCGGCGAGGACGTCGTGCAGGTCGTCGTAGTCCTGGATCGGCCCGTCCAGCCACGAGCGCGCGGCGCGGAGCCCCGCCTCCTCCCCCGGCTCCGCGAACGGCTCGGGGACGTCGGGCCGGCCGTCGGCGCCCAGCAGGTCGGGCGCGGGGAGCCCCTCGCCCGCGACCTGCGGGACGGACACGGCGGACGGCGCGTCCAGCACGCGGCGGCGGTCCAGGTGCTCCCAGGCCCGGCTGAACGGGCTGAAGACCGTGTACGGCTTGCCGCCGCCCGTCCGCGGCTCCGACGGGTCGGCGACGTACTGGCCGGGCGACGGGACCGCGCGGACCCCGGCGTCCTCCAGCGCCGTGGTCACCCGCTGGTCGCGCCGGCGCCCGAACGGGCTCGCGTCGCTCGTCCAGCGCACCGCCGTCGCGCCGGTCTCCTCCGCCAGCGCGACCAGGACGTCGGCCGGGTCGCCGTGGCGGACGACGAGCCGGCCGCCGCGCTCCCGCAGGGCCGCGTCGAGCTCGCGCAGGCAGGCGGCGAGGAAGTGCGCGCGCGGCCCGCTGGCCGCCGCGCCACCGGTGATCGCGGGATCGACGACGAACAACGGCACGACGCGGTCGGCGTCGATCACGGCCCCGTGCAGGGCGGGGTGGTCGCGGACGCGGAGGTCCCGCCGGAACCAGACGATCTCGGTGGAGGCCATGTGGGGTCTACGTACCCGCCGACGGGCCCGGACGCGCCCCGAGGGGTGGGATCCGACGACGGAGCGGCGTAGAGTGGACGGGCATGGACGACGCCGATCCCGACCTGCCGCTGTTCCCCCTCGGCCTCGTCGCGCTCCCGGGCGAGCAGGTGCCGCTGCACCTCTTCGAGGAGCGCTACAAGGAGCTCGGGGCCCGCTGCATCGACGAGGACCGCGAGTTCGGGATCGTGCTCGTGGACGAGGACGGCCCGCGCGCGGTCGGCTGCGCGATGCGCGTCACGCAGGTCCTGCAGCGCTTCGACGACGGCCGGCTCGACGTCGTCACCCGCGGGACGCGCCCGTTCCGCGTGATCGAGGAGCACCACGTCCACTCCTACGCTTCGGCGCAGGTCGAGTTCCTCGCCGACGAGCCGGAGGCCCTGGACCACGACGCCGCCGCGGCCGTCCGCCAGGCCTACGCCTCCCTGGCTAACCAGGCCACCGAGCACGAGGTCTCCCCCGCCGAGCTCGTCGCCGCCAGCTCCTACGACCTCGCCGCGTCCGTCGAGTTCGCGCCCGACGCCAAGCAGCAGCTGCTCGAGGCCCGGTCGGAGAACGCCCGCCTGCGCCAGCTGCTCTCGCTGCTGCGCGCAGCGCTCAAGCGCCTGGAGTTCGCGGACCTCGCCGAGGTGCGGGGCGCGAGCAACGGCGTCGTGCGCTTCGGCTGAGGTGGCGTCCGGGGTCACGGGCGTGCTCGTCCGTCCGGCCCGGCCGGACGAAGAGGACGCGGTCCTCGCGCTCATCGGCGCGGACGAGATCACCCGGGCCCGGGTCCCGGGGCCGTGGCCCACGGACCGGCAGCGCGCGGGCTTCCGCCGCATCCTCGACGCCGACGACCACCAGCTGCTCGTGGCCGTCCGCGACGGCACCGTGGTCGGCGTCGTCCAGGTCTCGTTCCTCCCGGAGTTCGCCCGCGACGGCGACCGCGCGCAGCTGGAGACGATGCACGTCGCGGAGAGCGAGCAGCGCCGCGGGACGGGCCGGGCCCTGGTCGAGCACGCGGTCGAGCTGGCACGCGACCGCGGCTGCGGCCTCGTCCAGCTGACGAGCGGGACCTTCCGGCCCGACGCGCACCGCTTCTACGCCGCGTTGGGCTTCGACGGGTCCCACGTGGGGTTCAAGCGGGCCCTCTGACGGCGTCCTCCCGCCGCGGGGCCCCGCGCGGCGGCCCGGCACGGGTCCCGAGCAGCGACCCGCCGACCACCAGCACGATGCCGAGCACCACCCCGGTGGTCACGGACTCGTCGAGGAACGCGGCGCCGTAGCCGACCGCGAAGACGGGCGCGAGGTACGTGACCAGGATGGTCCGCGACGGCCCGACCTCGGCGACCAGGGTGAAGAAGACGAGGAAGTCGACCCCGGTGCCGAGCACGCCGAGCACCAGCAGCGCGACCGCGGCGCCCGCCGACGGCGTCCCCGGTCCCCCGGAGGGCGAGCAGGAGGAGCGTCTGACGCCGGTTCACCGCCCGAGGATCGCAGGTGCGGGGCCCGGCACCCGGCCGCGGACGCGGCCGCGGCCGCGCCGGACCGCGGGTTCGACCCCCGGCCCGTCAGCGGCGCCCCGCCGCCCGGCGGATCACCGCCGCGCAGAGTCCCGGGTCGTCGGTGAACGGCACGTGGCCGCAGCCCGGGAGCGTCACGTGCCGGGCCTGCGGCAGCGTCGAACGGGCCCGGGCGGACTGCGTCCGGTAGGGCAGCAGGAGGTCGCGCGAGCCCCACGAGACCGTCAGCGGGACGTCGCCCGGCAGCTCGTCGCCGCCGGCGAAGTCGTAGTCGTCGAAGCCCCGGAGCGCCACGTGGAACGCCGGGGCGGCCCAGGCGTCGCGCAGCGTCGCGGCGGCCTCGTCGGCCGGCACCTGCCACGGGCGGCCGTAGAGGCTGGCGGCCAGCGCCGTCCGTCCCGCCGCGGTGCGGATCAGCCGGGTGACCGCCGGGCGCGAGACCGCCGGCAGGCCCGCCAGCAGCGCCAGCGTGGCCTGGGCGTAACGCCGCTCGCCGGGTGACCAGAACCCCGCCGGGGAGATCGCGTGCGCGCTGCGGACGACGCCGCGCCGGGCGAGCTCCAGGGCGATCGCGCCGCCCATCGAGTTGCCCGCCACGTGCGGACGGTCGAGGCCGCGGTCCGCGAACCACGCCGCGAACGCGTCCGCGTAGGAGGGGATGGTGGCCGGCACGCCCTCGGGCAGCGCCGGCGACCCGGCGAACCCGGGCGAGTCGCACGCCAGGACGTCGAACTCGCGCGCGAGCTCGGGGATCACCGGCGACCAGGCCTGCCAGTGGTGGCCGATCCCGTGGATCAGGACCAGCGGCTCGCCGCCGCCCTCGCGATGGTGATGGATCACCGGCGCCGCGACGGCGGAGGGCGTGCTCGTGCGGGGGCTCATCGGCCCGCCACCGCGACGGCGTCGCTCCGTTCGACGAGCTCGCCCGAGCTCCCGAGCAGCCGGTACTCGTCCAGGTCGACCTCGCGCGTGTCGCGCCGGTACTCGACCATCTGCCCCGGCCAGTTGTTGACGATCCGGCCGTCGGGCCCTTGGCGGTACCAGGAGTCGCAGCCGGACCAGACCGAGCGGCGCAGGCGGTCCTGGACCGCGCCGGTCGACGCGCGCTGCACGTCCTCGCGCAGCGCGAGCGCGGCGGCGCCGGACGTGCGGAGCTTGCGCAGCGCGTCGAGCACGTAGCCGACCTGGGCCTCGATCATCACGACGATCGAGCCGAAGCCGAGGTTCGTGTTCGGGCCGTAGAGCAGGAACAGGCTCGGGAAGCCCGCGACGGTGATCCCGAGGTGCGCCTCCGCCCCGCCCGACCACGCGTCGGCCAGCCGGCGCGTCGTGCCGCCGACGTCGGTCGCAGTGACCTCGATCGGGGCGACGAACTCGTGGGTCTTGAAGCCGGTGCCCCAGATCAGGACGTCGACGGACCGCTCGGTCTCGGTGCCGTCCGGCGCGCGGACGACGACGCCCGTCGGCGTCACGCGCTCGATCGGGTCGACGACGACCTCGACGTCGGGGCGCACGAGTGCGGGCAGGAACGACGAGCTGAACAGCACGCGCTTGCAGCCGATCGCGTAATCCGGGAGCAGCTTCCGCCGCAGTTCCGGGTCCCGGACCTGGCGCTTCATGTGCCAGGTCGACCACGCGCGCAGGCCGAGCCGCATCGCGGGGACCTTCGTCTGCGCCGCGATGCCGGACTCCATGAACGTCCACATGCTCGCGCGGCGCAGCGCCTGCAGCCCCGGCACGGTCTCGATCAGCTTCCGCGCCCACGGCGCGTACGGCCGGTTGCGGCGCGGCAGCATCCAGTTGGCGGTGCGCTGGTAGACGTCGAGGTGCGCGGCCTGCTCGGCGACCGGCGGCACGAACTGCGCGGCGCTGGCGCCGGTGCCGACGACGGCCACGCGGCGGCCCTCCAGCGGGACGTCGTGGTCCCAGCGGGCGGAGTGGAAGCTGTCGCCGGCGAAGCTCTCGCGGCCTGGGATCGCCGGGTAGGACGGCTTCGAGAGCTGGCCGCAGGCGACGACGAGCGTCGCGCAGGTCAGCACGTCGCCGCCCTCCAGCTCGACGGTCCAGCGCGCGGTCTCCTCGTCGAACGCAGCCGACGCCACGGAGACGCCGGTGCGCACGCGCTCGCCGAGCCGGTGGTGCCGGGCGACGTCGTGGAGGTAGGAGCGGATGTCGGCCTGCCGCGGGCACGGCCGGTCCCAGTCCTTCCGCTGGTCGGTCGACAGCGAGTAGAGGTACGACGGCACGTCGCACGCCGCACCGGGGTAGACGTTGTCGCGCCAGACGCCCCCGAGCTCGGAGGCCTGCTCGAGCAGCAGCCAGTCGTCCTGGCCCGCCTGGCGCAGGCCGACGGCCATGGCGATCCCGCTGTAGCCGCCGCCGACGACGATCGTCCCGACGTCGACGTCGGGCCGGGTGCGGCCGGTCGTGTGGGGCAACGACTCCTTCAGCGCGGTCACGAGGCCGCCCCGACCGCCGCGCCGACGCGGCCGCGGATCAGGTCGGCGGCGCGCTCGGCGATCATCATCGTCGGCGCGTTCGTGTTGCCGCCGGTGATCACGGGCATGATCGACGCGTCGGCGACGCGCAGTCCCTGGAGGCCGTGGACGCGCAGCTCGGAGTCCACGACGGCGCCCTCGGCGTCGTCGCTCATCCGGCAGGTGCCGACGGGGTGGTAGATCAGCATCAGGCGCTTGCGGATGTCGTCCTCGAGGTCCTCGTCGGAGACGAGCTCCTTGCCCGGCTTCAGCTCCTTGACGATCTTGGACTTGAGCGGCTCCTGCGCGGCGATCTCGCGCGCCAGCCGCATGCCGGCCACGAGCGACTGCAGGTCGTCGGGGTGCTCCAGCGAGTTGGTCAGGATCCGCGGCTTGGCCTCGGGATCGCTCGACGACAGCCACACGCGGCCGCGGGACTTCGGCGCCACCAGCGTCG
Organism: Patulibacter sp. NPDC049589; assembly: GCF_040675535.1. Classification (NCBI taxonomy): domain Bacteria; kingdom Bacillati; phylum Actinomycetota; class Thermoleophilia; order Solirubrobacterales; family Patulibacteraceae; genus Patulibacter; species Patulibacter sp. NPDC049589. The sequence goes on from NZ_JBFAPC010000131.1 coordinate 10,562, forward strand.
GCGCGATCACGATCGCGTGCCCGTCGTAGGTCTCCTCGCCGTGCTCCTCGTAGTACGCGGCGCCCATGTGGAACTGGATGTCCGCGGCGGGCAGGCCCGCGCGGGTGCGGACGAACGCGTTGACCTCGGCGACCGTCGACGTGAGCTTGCCGCTGCGGCGCAGCGCCCACTCGAGCAGGTGCTTGGGCTTGTCGGCCTGGTAGAGCGTGTCCTCGTCGGAGACCTCGAACAGCGCGCCGAGGAACGGGTGGTCCTGCAGGTTGCGCCCGACGCCCGGCAGCTCGTGGCGCGGCGTGATGCCGACCTCGCGGAGCTCGTCCGCGGCGCCGATGCCCGACAGCAGGAGGATCTGCGGGGAGCCGATCGCGCCGGCGGAGAGGATCACCTCGCGCCCCGCGCTCGCCAGCGACTCCTGCCCCTTCCGGCGGTACCGGACGCCGGTGACGCGGTCGCCGTCGAGCTCGAGCCCGAGGGCCAGCGCGTTCGTGATCACCTCGAGGTTCGGCCGCTTCATCGCCGGCCGCAGGTAGGCGTCGGCCGAGCTCCAGCGACGGCCGTTCTTCTGGAAGACCTGGAACGGCGCGACGCCGTCCTGCTCCGGGCCGTTGTAGTCCGTCGCGCGCGGGATCCCGGCGGCCACCGACGCGTCGACGAGGTCCTTGCAGATCGGCCGCGGCGAGCGCTGGTCGGCGACCTCGACCGGGCCGCCGACGCCGTGGAACTCCGAGGCGCCGCGGGCGTTGTTCTCGGCCCGCTTGAAGTACGGCAGGACGTCGTCCCAGCCCCAGCCCGGCGCGCCCTGGTCCGCCCACAGGTCGAAGTCCAGCGGCCGGCCACGGACGTAGAGCATCGCGTTCATCGAGCTCGACCCGCCGAGCGACTTGCCGCGCGGCACGTACATCTGCTTGCCGTCGACGAACGGCTCGGGCTCCGTCGCGTAGTCCCAGTCCATCTTCGTGTGGAACTGGTTGGGGAACGCCGCCGGGATCTTGACGTTGACGCTCCCGTCCTTGCCGCCGGCCTCCAGCAGCAGGACCCGGACCTCCGGGTCCTCGCTCAGGCGGTTGGCGAGGACGCAGCCGGCGGAGCCGGCTCCCACGATCACGTAGTCGGCGTTGGGCATGGCCCAGTCTCTTCGGCGTAGACCCCGTCGACGCTGTTGTCTGGCCACAGTCCGTCGAGCCGCGGTTGGGCTCCGGGCAGCGCCTGCGTCGGTGGGAGCTCAGGCGACCGCCACCGCTCCCCCGCGCCGCGGGTCCGCCGCCCCGCGCAGCTCCCCCGTCACCGGGTCGCGGCAGACGAGCTGCACGCCGCCGAAGAAGAGGTTCTGCTCCCGGAACTCCACCGCCGTGCGGCCACCGGTCCAGTCGCCGACGGCGCCCGTGAGCCCCGGCTCGGCGTAGACGACGCCCTCCTCGACGTGGATCCGCGGCGCGTCCACGGCTCCCACCGGGCCGAGTCCGCGGTCGACGAGTCCGACGACCGTCTGCAGGAGCGCGGAGCGGATCCGGGCCGAGCCCGCCGAGCCCAGGATCGCCTCGAGACCGCCGGCGCCGCCGTCGGGCCCCGGCGCCAGGACGGCGGTCGGCGCCATCATCGACGGCATCCGGCGACCCGGGGCGAACGGCGGCAGGTCCCGCGCCGAGGAGCCCGCGCCGCCGCGCAGCCGCGGGTTGAGGTCCTCCTCCCCCATGATGTTGTTCAGGTGGATCCCGGTGCCCGGGACGATCACGCCCGAGCCCTCGCCGTTGGTCGTCGTGATCGCGCAGCTCAGGCCGTCGGCGTCGACGACCGAGAGGTGCGTCGTCGACCCCAGCCGCAGGCGCAGCAGCTCGTCGGCGAAGCCCTCGCGGACCAGCCCCTCCTCGAACGCGTCGGTGCGCTCCGCGTCGGCGTCGGCCATCGCGGCGACGAGCTCGGCGGGCGGAGGGCCGCCCGGGACCGACCGCTCGCCCCCGCTCCCCCGGGGATCGGCCGTGCCGCCGCGGTCCAGGCGCCCGAGCGCGAGCGCCAGGAGCACGCCGCCGGCGGACGGCGGCGGCACCGTCAGGATCGTGCGGTCGCGGTACGGCAGCCGGATCGGCGCCCGCTCGACGGCCCGGTAGCCGGCGAGGTCCGCGCGCGTCAGGACGCCGCCGTGCCGCGCCGCCCAGTCGACGCACGCGGCCGCGAGGTCGCCGTCGCGCAGGGGCGCGACCCCCTCGGCCCCGAGCCGCTCGATCGTGTCGCCCAGGGCGGGGTCGCGCAGGACGTCGCCCTCCGCCAGGAGCCGGCCGCCCGGCGCCCAGAGCGCGCAGGCCTCCGGCGTCGACGCGAGGATGCCGCACAGCAGGTCCGCGACGAACGCCTGCTGCCGGTTCAGCACGACGCCGTCACGGGCCATCGCCGCGGCCGGGGCCGCGAGGTCGGCGAGCGGCAGGCGTCCCCAGCGCTCGTGCAGGCGGACGAGCCCGTCCATCAGACCGAACGCGGCGACCGACGCGCCGCCGACGTGGAAGACCTGGTGCGCGTCGCCGAAGTCGACGTCGACGGGGAGCAGCGCGTCGAGCGGGTCGCGGGCGACCCGCGCCTCCTCGGCCGCGCCGGAGGGATGCAGCCCGGGGACCTGGCAGAACGCGTCTATCGCCACCGGTGGACCGTCGACGGGGACGGCGAGCAGGTGCCCGCCGGCGGCCGGGCCCGTCAGGAGCGGCTCGCAGACCCACGACGCGAACGTCCCGGCGACCGCCGCGTCTGCGGCGCTGCCGCCGGCCCGCAGGACGGCGGCGCCGACCTCGGCGGTGCGTGGGTGACCGGCGGCGACGGTGCCGCGGGACGGAGCCATCGGCGGATGGTCGCAGGGCCCGCGGATCACGGCGGGGCCGCACGGCCGTCGTGCCGGTCGGCGACCGGCCGCCCGTCCCCGTCCGGCCACGGCGACTCGCCGCGTCGCAGAACGCCCGTCGGCGGGGCCACCGGCGTCGCCACCCCGGAACGACGACCGGCCGCCTCTCGGCGGCCGGTCGGGCTCCACTGCTACCGGCCGGGTGCTCAGCCCGGCCGGGTCCTGCGGGTGCTGCTCAGCGGTGACGCGGGGCGAACTCGGGCACGCCCCAGCCGCCGCCACCGCCACCGGGCGTGGACGGCTGCGCGGCCTCCTGGCGACGCGCCGGGCGCGGCGCGATCCCGCCGCGCGACGCGCGGACGGGCTCGCGGGAGCCGCGGACGGGCTCCTGCTCGCGCTCGGGGCGCGAGGTGCTGCGGCGGACCGTGGTCGGCTCGACGTCGGCCGGCTGCAGGTGCGGCTGGTGGTCGTAGCCGGTCGCGACGACCGTGACCCAGACCTCGTCGCCCATCTTCTCGTCGACCTGCGCGCCGAAGATGATGTTCGCGTCGGGGTGCGCCGCGGCGCCGATCGCCTCGGCGGCCTCGTTGATCTCCCAGAGGGAGAGGTCGCCGCCGCCGACGACGGAGAGCAGGATCGCCTTGGCGCCGTCCATCGACGTCTCGAGCAGCGGGGAGCTGACGGCGCGCTCGGCGGCCTGGACCGCGCGGGACTCGCCGGTGCCGTGGCCGATGCCCAGCAGGGCCGCGCCGCGGTCCTGCATGATCGTGCGGACGTCCGCGAAGTCGAGGTTGATCAGGCCCGGGACCGTGACCAGCTCGGAGATGCCCTGCACGCCCTGGCGCAGGACGTCGTCGGCGACGCGGAAGGCGTCGACCATCGACGTGTTGCGCTCGAGCACCGACAGCAGGCGGTTGTTCGGGACGACGATGAGGGTGTCGACCTCCTCCGACAGCTCGCGGATGCCGATCTCGGCGGACTCCGCGCGGCGCTTGCCCTCGAAGGCGAACGGCTTGGTGACGATGCCGACGGTCAGCGCGCCGAGCTCGCGGGCGATGCGCGCCACGATCGGGGCGGCGCCGGTGCCGGTGCCGCCGCCCTCGCCGGCGGCGATGAAGACCATGTCCGCGCCGCGGAGCGTCGTCTTGATCTCGTCGTACTCCTCCATCGCGGCGGTGCGGCCGACGCCCGGGTTCGCGCCGGCGCCGAGGCCGCGCGTGGAGGACTGGCCGATGTGGATCGTCGCGTCCGCGGCGGAGTCCAGGAGGGACTGCGCGTCGGTGTTGATCGCGATGAACTCGACGCCCGTGATGCCGGCCTCGACCATGCGGTTGACGGCGTTGGTGCCGCCGCCGCCGACGCCGACGACGCGGATGACCGGGCCGTACGCGTTGTGCTGCGGCTGCTTGCGCTCGCCCCAGGCCTCGACGGTCGCGGCGGTCTGGGCGACGTGGTCGACGTAGCCCCCGGGACCGGCCTGGGCCAGCTCCTCACGGGTCGGCTCGACGTCCGACAGGCCGAGGATCTGGGCCGGATCGGCGTCGAGGCCGACGCGCGCCGGGTAGCGCGAGTCGTGCGCCGCCTGGGACGCCGCCGAGCCCGCGGGCACGTCGTCCGTCCGGCGGAAGAGGTCGGCCAGCGGGCCCTCGCGGAGGCTGGAGCGGTTCGGGTTCTGCGGGGTCATGAGCGGAGCACCTCTTGAGCAAGGTCGCGGTAGGCCTGGGCGGCCGTACTGTCAGGGTCGTAGCGGAGCACCGACATCCCCTTGACGGGGGCCTCGGCGAAACGGATGGTCTTCCGCACGCGGGTCACGAACATCTCGGCGCCGAAGTGCTCCTCGAGCATCTCCAGCGCCTCCTTGGCGTGCACGGTGCGGGTGTCCAGGAGGGTCGGGAGGATCCCCTGGATCTGCAGGCCCGGGTTGAGCTGCTCCCGGACCATGTCCACGGTCTGGCGCAGCTGGGCCAGCCCGCGCAGCGAGAGGTACTCGGCCTGGACGGGCACGATCACCTTGGACGCGGCGCAGAGGGCGTTGATCGTCAGCAGCCCGAGCGAGGGCGGCGTGTCGATGCAGACGTAGTCGTAGTCGTCGCGGACGGCGCGCAGGGCGCGCTCGAGGGCCCGCTCGCGGCCGATCATCGGCGCCATCGCGACCTCGGCCGACGCCAGGTCGATCGAGGCGGCCGCGACGTCGATCTCGCAGCGGTGCGTGACCTCGGCGATCGGGTGGCCCTGGACGAGGACGTGGTACATCGACGGGACCACCTGGTCCGGGTCGAGGCCCTGCGACATCGTCAGGTTGCCCTGCGGGTCCAGGTCGATCGCCAGGACGCGGTGACCCTGCTCCTTGAGCGCCACGGCCAGGTTCAGCGTCGTCGTGGTCTTCGCGACGCCGCCCTTCTGGTTGGCCATCACGATCACGGTCGGCCCCGCGGTGGGGGCCGGCGCGGCCGGGGGATCGGCCTGCACGACCGCGTGGCGGGGCGCGGCGGGTGCGCGGTCCAGCGCCGACCCGAAGGCGGCGCGCGAGACATGAGGTGGGAGCGAATCGGAGGACACGGTGCGGGGCCGGGCGTCGTGGACGTCCTGCGATCACCAGGTTCGCCGGGCCGCCCGGGGTTCCTTCCCGGTCCGTGCAATCCGTCGCGGGGCCCGGCCTCACTCCGCCGGAGCGACCACCACCGGCCCGAGCCTCGGTGAGGAACGACGCCAGCGGCGTGGCGGTCAGCGCGCTCATCAGGAGCCCGCCTTCGTGTCGTCCGTCGGGGCGTCGGCCTTGGGCTTCGGC
>NZ_JBFAPC010000132.1:0-15978 GCF_040675535.1 Patulibacter sp. NPDC049589
GGAGGTGATCGCGTCGCCCTGGATCGCGAAGAGCATCACGATCGTGAAGAGCAGCCCGTAGAGCGCGAACGGCCCGATCTTCGGCAAGAACCTGGTCTCGTACGCCTCCTCCCCCATGCGCCGCACACCGATGTAGCGCGTCAGCGCACCAGCGACGAGGGGGATGCCGAGGAAGATCAGGACCGTGCGGGCGACCTCCCAGATGCCGATCGAGAACCCCTGGCTGTCGAGGCCCAGGAGGTCCGGGAGGGCGGTGAGGTAGAACCAGCCCAGGACGCTGTAGGCGACGATCTGGAAGACGGAGTTGATCGCCACCAAGAGCGCGGTGGACTCGCGGTCCGCGCACGAGAGGTCGCTCCAGATCAGGACCATCGCGATGCAGCGGGCGAGGCCGACGATGATCAGGCCGGTGCGGAACTCGGGCTGGTCGGCGAGGAAGATCCAGGCCAGCGCGAACATCACCGCCGGCCCGACCACCCAGTTCAGCACCAGGGAGGCGCCGAGCAGCTTGGCGGTCTCCGGGGAGCGGTCGCGGGCGACGTCGCCGTAGCGGACCTTCGCCAGCACGGGGTACATCATCAAGAGCAGCCCGACGGCGATCGGCAGCGACACGGTGCCGATGCGGAGCTCGTCGAGGCCGTCGTTGATCGACGGGATCGCCGCCCCCAGGACCAGCCCGGCGGCCATCGCCAGGAGGATCCAGACGGGCAGGAAGCGGTCCAGCGTCGATAGGCGCTGCAGGACCGGTCGGTCCGCCGACGCGGTCGGTGCGGTGACGGTGGCCATACCCCGCACCGTATCTAGTGACGAAAGTCGATGCAATCGACAAACGTGACTTCTTTGTGTAGCTTGCTGTTTCGATGAACGTCGATCTGCAGCTCGAGCCGAAGACCAAGCGGGCCGCCGGCGCGCCGTGCTGCGAGCCCGTCGTCTATCCCGACGTCGACCGCGACAAGGCCACCCGCCTGGCCGAGGTCGCCAAGGCGCTGGGCGATCCGATCCGGCTGCAGCTCGTCGACGTGCTCCGCAGGCACGCCGGCAAGGTCTGCGTCTGCGAGCTCGTGCCGCTCTTCGACGTCTCCCAGTCCACGCTGAGCCACCACCTCAAGAAGCTGCGCGACGCCGGCATCGTCGACAGCGAGCGCCAAGGCCTCTGGGCCTACTACTACGTCCTGCCCGAGGCGCTCGACGAGCTCCACGGCTGGCTCGGCTGACCCCCCACCACACACGCGAGAGATCCCCCGTGAGCACCACTGATCGCAGCACCCTGACCGACGAGCAGCTCCGGGAGGAGGTCCGCGCGAAGTACGCGCAGGCCGCCACGCAGGGCTCGAGCTGCTGCAGCCCCGCCGTCTCCACGACCGACGAGCACGGCACCGAGGTCTTCGGCGCCGCCCTCTACGACGCCGACACCGCCGGCGAAGGTGGCACGGCCATCGCCGGGTCGCTCGGCTGCGGCATCCCGACCGCCGTCGCCGCACTGAAGGACGGCGACGTCGTCCTGGACCTCGGCTCCGGCACCGGCGGCGACGTCCTCATCTCCGCCCGCCGCGTCGCCCCGACCGGCCGCGCGATCGGCATCGACATGACCGACGAGATGCTCGACCAGGCCCGCCAGAACGCCGCAGAGGCCGGCCTGCAGAACGTGGAGTTCCGCAAGGGGTACCTCGAGGACCTCCCGCTCGAGGACGCCTCCGTCGACGTCGTGATCTCCAACTGCGTCATCAACCTCGCCGGCGACAAGAACAAGGTCCTCGCCGAAGCCGCCCGTGTCCTCAAGCCCGGCGGCCGGTTCGCCGTCTCCGACGTCATAGCCGACCCCGACATGGACGACGCCACCAAGCGCGACATGCAGCAGTTCACCGGCTGCATCGCCGGCGCCCTCACCCGCCGCGAGTTCGAAGACGCCCTCGCCGCCGCCGGCCTCGTCGACGTCGAGATCCACGAGACCCACCGCGTCCACGCCAAAGCCGGGTCCGCGATCGTCCGCGCCACCAAGCCCGTCTAGCGCTCCGTACGGATCAGCTGCGCGGCGCGTACATGATCAGACCAACTCCGGCGAGGCAAACCGCGGCGCCGCCGAGGTCCCAGCGGTCGGGGCGGTAGCCGTCGGCGACCATCCCCCACGCCAGCGATCCGGCGACGAAGACTCCGCCGTACGCGGCGAGGATCCGTCCGAACTCCGCGTCGGGCTGCAGCGTGGCAACGAACCCGTAGATCCCGAGCGCGATCACACCCGCGCCGACCCAGAGCAGGCCGCGATGTTCGCGGATGCCTTGCCAGACCAACCAGGCGCCGCCGATCTCAAAGAGCGCCGCAAGCGCGAAGAGGGCGATCGACTTGGCGGCCACCCGCTCATCGTAGGCCTCGCGTCGACGACGGCTCTTGGCAAGCCGCAACGATCGCGGGCCCGGCGGTGGCCAGATGGGCGCGTCCCACTTCCAACGAGCGGGACGCGCGCCGGTGCGAAGCGGTGGTCGTCGTTCCGGCTCGCCCTACGGGCAAGCCTCCACGCCGACCACCACACCGGACCGCCAAGCGCCTCGCCGGACCCTCGCAGAACCAAGCATTGCGATCACCGCGAGGACCCAAGGATCCTCGACTGGGACACGTTCTCTGCCGAAGTATCCTGGCCGGCGAACGCCCCTTCGAGCCTGGGACCTCCCCGCTGGAGTGTTGTTCGGCGTCGCGTGGCTCAGGACTTCTTCGCGGTGGCCTTGCCGCCCTTCTTGCCGGCGGCCTTCTTCTGCTTCGTGGTGCCGCCCTGGCTCTTGGTGCTCTTGGTCTTCTTGCCCGAGCCGGACTTCTTGCCGCCGCGCTCCGACGACCCCTCGGAGTTCGCGATCGCCGCCGCGCGGCTCTTGCTCATCCCCTTCTTCTTCAAGCCCTCGTACTGCTTGTCGTTTTTGACGCTCGAACCGTGATCCTTGGCCATGCGGGCCCCCTACCCCGTCCCCGGATCCGTGCGCGGCCCGCCCCACAAAGGAAGGGACGCTGGGTCAGGTGCGTTGAATGAAGGAGATGCGGCCGTTGGTCTCCAGGACCGCGAAGCGCACGTCGGCGAGGTCGTCGATCTGGTTCTGGCGTGCCTCGGACCGCAGCTCCTCGACGGTGATCCGCTCGCGCCGCAGGTTGCGGTCGACGACCTGGCCGTCTTGCACCAGGACGAGCGGCTCGCCCTCGAGCACCGGCCGCAGGCGCGGGACGCGGAACGACACGTAGCTCATCAGCACCGTCAGGAAGGCGATCGTGGCGATCACGGTGATCGCGCCGGTCAGCGAGTAGTCGCTCTGCGTGACGCCCTGTTGCACGAGGTCGCCGATCACGACCAGCAGGATCAGGTCGAACGGCTCCATCGAGCTGAGCTCGCGCCGCCCGACCGCCCGGGTGACGACCCAGATCACGACGAAGATGACGATTGCCCGGAGGACGAGATCCATCAGCGCACCTCGTTCAGGGGAGGACGGTCGCGGAAGCGGGCAGCCGCAGCGAAGGAGGCGGGTCGTCGCCCCCGGGCTGCAGGACGACGGAGAGGTCCTGGCGACCGAGCGTGTCGGGGTTGACCTGCAGCTGCAGGTAGACCGTCAGCTCGTCGCCGGCCTCGAGCGTCGCGTAGGTGAGCGCCAGCGACCGACCGCGGGTGGTCTCGTCCGCGGGTGCCGGCTCGATGGTGTTGAGCTGCATCCCCCGGACGTAGCCCGCGCCGAGGACGACCTGCGGCTCGACGATCCGCGTACGCGCGCGGATCGTCACCCGGGCCGGCCACATGAGACCGCCGCGCAACGCCGACGGGGTGTCCACCGTGAGGTCAGCGGTCGCCGTTCGCACCGACGAGGTGTGCTCGGACTGCCCCAGCTGTCCGGTCAGCGCCACGACGATCACGACGGCCATCGCCGCGACGATCGCCCGTCGTACCCATGGGTGGTGCGTGCGACCGCGAAGGTCGCGCGTCCGACCGAGATCGAACTCGACCGTCGAGGAGCCCCGAGGGGGCGAGAGGCCGGACACCCCACGGGTTCTACCCCGCCGACCCGCCCGACGGAAACGCTGGACGAAACGATGCGACGCGCCGGGCTCGTCCCGGGCCGCTACCGGTCACGTGGGTGTCCGGGCGCCGTCCTTCGGGTACGCACGGCCGCATGTCCCCGTCCCCTTCGGCCACGCCGGGCCCGGATCTGCACCCGGTCGGGGCGCGGGTCGTCCTGCGTCCGATCGGTAATCCGTTGCCCCTGGGGTTCCTCGCGCTGGCGGGTGGCACCCTGGTGCTCAGCGGCCTGCAGCTGGGGTGGGTGCCGCAGGCGCAGGGACGGGACGTCGCGTTGATCCTGCTGGCGTTCGTCCTGCCGCTGCAGGTGCTCGCTGCGATCTTCGGGTTCCTCGCACGGGATGTCGTGGCGGGCACCGGGATGGGCGTTCTCGCGGGCACCTGGGCGTCCGTCGGTCTGGTGACGCTCACCGCCGACCCCGGGTCCACGAGCGACGCGCTCGGGCTGCTCCTGCTCCTCGCGGCCGTCGCGATGCTCGTGCCTGCCGCAGCGGCCGCGACCGGCAAGCTCGTGGTCGCCGCGCTGCTCACGCTCACCGCGGCGCGGTTCGCGACGACCGGGATCTACCAGCTCGACGGGTCGTCGGCCTGGAAAGACGTCTGCGGCGTGATCGGCCTCGTCCTCTGCGCCGCCGCCGTCTACACCGCACTGGCCATGGCACTCGAGGACGCCCGCCGCCGGACCGTGCTGCCGCTCGGCCGCGTCGGCACCGGCCGCGACGCGCTCTCCGGCGACGCGGCAGCCCAGTTCGACGGGGTGCAGCACGAGGCCGGGGTCCGAGAGCAGCTCTGATCCCTGCGGGAGCGCGCCAAGCAGCGCACGACACGCCGTCTCGTACGTGCGACAGGCGGCGGCACGGGTGGCCCGGCGCAGCCAAGCGCGCGACCGGAGGACGAGCAGGTCCGGACCGACGTCGCGATGGGCGATCGGGGTAGACGAGCGGCATGGTCGATCGCATCGCCGAGCCCTGGGGCACCCGAACGCCGTACGCTCGAGGGACGGAGTGGCCGGTCCGGATCGACACGCGCCTGAATGACGGGGTCACGCCGGACGACGTCGACCACTGGGTGCCGACGGCGTCGATCCTGCACTCCAACGGCGACGCACTGGACATCGCCGTCAAGGACGGCCGGATGGTCGGGGTCCGCGGTCGCGCCGACAGCCGCGTCAATCACGGCCGCCTCGGCCCGAAGGACCTCTTCGGGTGGCAGGCCAACGCCTCCCCCGACCGCCTCACCCGCCCGCTGATCCGCCGCGACGGCATCTTGGTGGAGACCGACTGGGAGACGGCCATGGGCGCGATGGTCGACCGGTCGAAGGAGCTGCTGCAGGAGCAGGGCCCCAGCGCCTTCGGCATCTACACCTCCGGGCAGCTGTTCCTCGAGGAGTACTACACGCTCGCCACGCTCGGGCGGGCGGGCATCGGTACGAACCACATCGACGGCAACACCCGGTTGTGCACCGCCACTGCCGCGGAGGCGCTGAAGGAGACGTTCGGGTGCGACGGTCAGCCCGGCACCTACAGCGACGTCGACCACTGCGAGGTCCTGTTCCTCGTCGGCCACAACGTCGCCGAGACGCAGGTGACCCTGTGGGAGCGGATGCTCGACCGCATCCAAGGACCCGACCGCCCGAAGATCATCGTCGTCGACCCCCGGCCGACCATTCCCGCCCAGCACGCCAACGTGCACCTCGCGGTCAAGAGCGGCACGAATCTGCCGCTGATGAACGCGCTGCTCCACGAGCTGATCGCGCACGACCGGGTCGACAACGCGTTCCTGGACGAGCACACCGTCGGCTACGACGAGCTGGTCTCCCGGGTAGCGGACTGCACCCCGGAATGGGCCGCCGAGATCTGCGGCGTGTCCGCGGAGCAGATCCGCGAGGCCGCGCGGATCCTCGGCAGCACGGATCGGATCCTCTCGACGTGCCTGCAGGGCGTCTACCAGTCCCACCAGGCGACCGCCACGGCGGTCCAGGTCAACAACCTCAACCTGCTGCGCGGCGCGCTCGGCAAGCCCGGCGGCGGGATCCTGCAGATGAACGGCCAGCCGACGGCCCAGAACACCCGCGAGTGCGGTGCCAACGGCGACCTGCCGGCGTTTCGCAACTGGGCCAACGACGCGCACGTGCAGGAGCTCGCTGAGCTGTGGAACGTCGAGGCGTCGAGCATCCCGCACTACGGGCCGCCCACGCACGCAATGCAGATCTTCCGCTACGCCGAGCAGGGGTCGATCCGCTTCCTCTGGATCACTGCGACGAACCCGGCCGTCTCCCTCCCCGAGCTCCACCGGATCCGCTCCATCCTCGCGAAGGAGGGGCTCTTCGTCGTCGTCCAGGACCTCTTCCTGACGGAGACCGCAGAGCTCGCGGACATCGTCCTTCCCGCCGCGACGTGGGGTGAGAAGGAGGGCACGTTCACCAACACGGACCGCACCGTCCATCACTCCGACAAGGCCGTCGACCCGCCCGGGCAGGCACGGTCGGACCTCGACATCTTCCTCGATTACGCCCGCCGGATGGACTTCCGCGACAAGGACGGCGGGCCGCTCGTCCCCTGGCACGACCCGGAGTCCGCGTTCGAAGCGTGGCAGGCGTGCACGGAGGGCCGGCCGTGCGACTACACCGGCCTCTCCTACGAGAAGCTGCGCGCCGGCGGCGAGACCCAGTGGCCGTGCAACGCGACCTGGCCCGACGGCCGGGAACGCCTGTACACCGACGGCGACTTCCACGCGGCCCTCGAGGACTGCGAGAGCTACGGCAAGGACCTCCTCACCGGCACCGCGGTCGAGCCTGACGAGTACCGCGCGATGAACCCGAACGGCCGGGCGATGATCAAGGCCGCCGCCCACGTGCCGCCCGCCGAGCCTCCGTCGGACAACTTCCCGCTGCGGCTGAACACCGGGCGGACCGTCTACCACTTCCATACCCGCACGAAGACGGGTCGCGCACCGCAGCTCGCTGCCGCCGCCCCCGACGTCTGGGTCGAGTTCTCCGCGCCCGACGCCGACCGCCACGGCATCGGGGAGGGCGACGTCGTCGACGTCGTCGCGCCCCGCGGAAGCGTTCGCGCTCGCGCGCGCGTCACCGGCATCCGCGAGGGCATCGTGTTCGTGCCGTTTCACTACGGCTACTGGGACGCCGGCGATCAGCACGACGTGCGCAACCGCGCCGCCAACGAGCTGACGATCACCGAATGGGACCCGGCCTCGAAGCAGCCGATCTTCAAGACCGCCGCGTGCCGGATCCAGAAGGTCGCCGACGCCGACGGGCACACCGCCCCGGCCCCCACCACCACCGCCTCCCGGCCACGAGCGGCGATGGCCGCCACGACAGGCGGACGGGACGTCGAGGTCACCGAGGAGTTCGGGGCATGAAGATCGACATCGCCCTGATCGAGGTCCACGACGCCGAGACCGACCTCGCGCAGCAGCTCCTGCAGGTCGGAGAGCGTCACAGGGCCGACCACGACGTCTTCCACCTCACCCGCACCATGAGCGGCTGGGCCACGCAGCGACTGCACCGCCTCGCCACGCACTCGACGACCTACGGGGTGCCACAGGACCCCGACACGATCGACCGCGACCAGGACCGCGGAATCCTCGCGCTCGTTCGCGAGAAGGGCGCGGAGCTCGTCGGCCACCGCCCCGAACCGGCGATCCTGCTGCTTCGCGACATCCGCGACCTCCACCTCGCCGCCGCGAGGGCGTCGCTCGGCTGGACGATGCTCGGCCAGGGCGCCCAGGCCGTAAACGACCACGACCTACTGGCCACCGTCACCGCCTGCCACCCCAAGGCGATCCGCACGATGAAGTGGACCGTTCAGAAGATGAAAGAAGCAAGCCCCCAAGTCCTCGCCAGCTGACGGTCGACCGCGTGATTGGCGCTACGCCGGACACGGGCAACTCATCCGCACACAGAGTTCACCGTTCGGTCCCGTAAGCCAGTCCTCTGCCGGGACACTCCGCGACGTCGCGCCGCTACTGCTCCGCGATGCCAGAGGTCCGCGAGTTGTCATTCCGAGGCGTATCGAACGCAGGCGTTCATCCCGGATGCAGCGGGATGGGCCGCGTTCGGCTCCGCGCCCGTGGCGTCGGCCACGGTCCCGCCAGCCTGCTACGCGTTGAGCTGCTTTTTGAGGCCGGCGGCAGCCGAGAACTTTGCCGCGGTGCTGGCAGCGATCTGGATCGTTTCCCCGTTGGAAGGGTTTCGACCTTCCCTGGCGGCACGCTCAGTGGTGCTGAACTCTCCGAAGCCGACGATCGCGACGTCCCGGCCTTCCGACAGCTCGTCGGCAATCGCGGCAAACGCCGCGTCCACCGCGTTCTTACCCTGAGCGGCGGTGAGGCCAGCCTCGGCCGCGATTCGTTCTGCGAGCTCCTGCTTGTTCATGCCGGCCACGCTACCCAAACCGCGCACCGTGTCCTCAACGGCCGCACTCGCCCGTGACGCACCGCCTTCTGCTGGGCGACGGGCCGAACCTCGCGTGGGCCGCGGCTCGGTGCTCAGTAGGTGTCGACGGGCATGCCGATTGTCATGAAAGCGAAGATCGAGCCTGCGTCGGCCATCGGAACTCGCAGGCAACCATGGCTTGCGCCGTATCCCGCCGGAACCGACGGGAATCCGTGGACGGCGTAGCCTCGAATGAAGTACGCCGACTTGTACATGCCCTTGGCGTTGGTGCCGGGGTCCTTCCGGTAGACGCGAAACGAGCCGCGAATCGTCGGGGTGGACGGCTTTCCCGGTGATGTGTGGAAGATCCGCAGTGGCTTGCCGCCATCGACCTCGACCAGCACCCGACGGTCGACGTCGACTTCGACGTGTCGGCCATGCGACGGAAAGCGCACCGCGTAGCGTCCCTTGCCAGCGCGCAGCGCGCGGAACACGCTGGGGCTCGCTGAGGTCGTCGCGTCCATGCCCGTGACCTTGCGCAGGGCGAGCACGGCGCGCCGCGTCCGGGCGTCGTAGACGCCCTTCCGGCCGATGACATAGGCGTTCTCCGCAAGCATCTGTTGCAGCACCTGGACTCCGAGGCCGCGGTCCCCTGCTTGCAAGGTGGTCGGCACCTGACGGACGATCCTCGTCGCTGCGGTCGCGGCCGCGACCGACTGGCCGGCGGGGACGGCTGCTCGCACCACAACCCGGCCGGAACGGCGTAGGTCGGTCGGCACGACGGCCTGAGCGGTCCCCTGTGGGCTTCCGTTCACCGGCTGGAGCGGTACGGACTTCGTGATCCGCTTGCTGCCGGCGGTGAAGCTGATATCGACCGTGGTGCCTGCCGCGTACTGTGCCGTGGACGCGACTGCGCTCCATCGATCGCCCTGCAGAACCTGCTCTCCGTCTGGCCTCTGGAGCTTCAGCTCGAGACCAGAACCGGCGGCTGGAGATACGGGCGTTTGGGCCCGGGCCGTCCCGCCGGGAACGAGCACCACTGAAGTGACGGCGACCGCGATAGCGGGTCTCAGCTGGCGGGCGTGGAGACGAAACGACGGCATGACAGGACGCTAGCGCATCTCCTACGATATGTCGGAATAGAACGGGATCCGCCATCGGCACGCCCCGTCGAGTCCTCAACGTCAGGACAGTCGCTTCGTGCCGGCTATACGGAGGAGGTCCGTCGTCGCTGCTTGCGCCACCCGTACCGGGTGCGTCCCCTGGGCTTGTAGATCGAGAGGACCGTCGCGGCAAGCAGCAGCGCGAGGGCCCCTCCGGCGTGGAGGACGGGCGAGTAGCTGCGGACGGCCTCGAGGTCTGCAGCGGAGGCCGCGGTGCGCGCGAGTCCGTCGAGCGTCTGCATGTAGAGCAGGAGCACGCCGCTAGCCGCAACGTTGATCAGCAGCTTCGTGACGACCCAGTAGTGCTCGAAGACGCCCCATCGGCCCCCGAGCGAGACGACGAGCCCCGAAGCGAGTGACGCAATGCTCAGCGGCACAAGGGCGTACCAACCGATGACTTCCAGCGCCGGATAGGCGGCCCGCACGGTCTGCGGATCGGTGCTGGATGCGCCTGCGATCGCGAGCGCGACCGTGGCGGCGACCGCGCCGAGCCAACCCACCGAAGACGTGACGTGTACGAAAACGGCGAGGCGGCGGGTGCGCGGCGAGAGGGCCACGGCTACGTGACCTGCGCGAAGACGACTCTCTGCGACGTTCCGGTCTCCCACGGCGAGGCGGCGCTACCCACCTGCGCCGGCGAGATCGCGCCGCCGCCGTGCATGCCGGGCCATGCTCAGCGCCGGCAAGCTTGGAGATCACCAGGGCCGCGATCAACAGCAGAACGAGGACAGCGGCGACCTTCACCCAACGCGGCGCCCCGGGGTGACCACCATCGTCCCTCGGTGCATCGGATTCGACAGGGCTCGTCGGTTCAGTCATGAGCGGAAGTGCTTTCGGTACGAGGGTGCTAGTGATAGCCGTGCACCACGGCATGGCCCCTGCCGCGACTGATGAGCCAGCGGTTGACGGGCACGGTGATCCAGAACGCGATGAAGAGCGCGGCGGCGAGGGCGGCCCAGAACCCGACGTCTCCGAGGCCGGTGTCCATCGCGCCGGGGATGCCGAGCATGATCCCGTTGTCGATGATCTCCATGGTCAGGATGCTGACCGTGTCGGCGGCCAGCGCCAGGGCGATCACGCGACGGATGGGCAGTCCGGCGCGGATGAGCGGGATCGACGCCAGGGCGTAGCCGAAGAGGAACGCCAGCGCGACCGCCAGGGCGATCGATGCGAGGTCTCCCCACCCCCACGCTGTGGCGAGGGCCATGCCGAGGACTTCGCCGATCGCGCAGCCGGTGAGGCAGTGCAGCGTGGCGCTGATCGCGGTCCGCGTGAGGTCGGCGCCGGTGTGGTCGTGGCCCTCCATGCTGGCGTGCGAGTCGTACTCCATGACGTCAGCATATACCCCTAGGGGGTATATGCAAGGCCGGGCCGGAAGCTCGTCGTGACGGTGGGCAACGGGTCATTCTCGGGCGCGGTGAGCGACGGGTTCGTGATGCCCGGTGACGGGTCGCCGAGGCGGTCGGAGCGCAGGGCGAGGACGACGAAGGTCACGGCCACCGTCACCAGGACGAGGACGAACGTCACGGTGACAATCTGCAGGGAGCTCGGACGACGCATGGCGATCCTCGATCGATGATGAAACGGGAAGGCCGCGCCGCCGGCGGGGATCCCATGATCCCGCGAAGTCGACGACCCAGGTTCCGCTGCCCGTGCCACGGGGTCGTCATGCGCTGTGCGGCGCGGCTTTCCCGACCGTCCCTTGCGGCCACGATCCGCGCGCCGATCAGACCTTCACCGATCGACCTGCACCCGGCTCGCTCGAACACCCTAACAAGTCTCCGACGCCGTGTAGGAGTTGCTCTAGAGGCGCTTGGCGCCGACGAAGTGGGAGCCCCAGTAGCTGTCGAAGATGGCGTGTTCCATGACTCCGCGGCTGCTGGTGGCCGAGATCACGGTTGTCGGGCCGGTCGCGATGCCAACGTCCGAGGCGCCGGGGCCGGCGGTGTTGAAGAACACGAGGTCGCCGGCTCGGATGTTGCCCTTCGACACCGTGGTGCCCTCGCCGTACTGGGCGAAGCTCGTGCGCGGCAGCGACACCCCGGCTTGCTTGAACGCCCACTGCACCAGGCCGGAGCAGTCGAACGAGGACGGGCCTGTGGCTCCGTAGGAGTACGGCGCGCCCGCCTTGGACCGCGCCGCGGAGATCGCTCCGCCGCCCCCGTTGCTGGAGCCGCCAGCCTTGGCGGATGCGGCGCTGGGTGTGCTGTCGTCGTCGGGAGTGCCGGCTGAGGCGCGGATGCCGAGGCCGCCGAGGGTCGCAGGACCGGGGACACCGTCGACCTGCAGTCCGTTCTCGCGCTGGTAGTCGCGGACGGCCTTCCGGGTCTGGGGGCCCCACTCGCCGTCGACGGCGATCCCGAGCTTTCTCTGGATCGCGCGGACCGTCGCCGCCGAGAGGTTGGGGTCCGAGGCGTCACTGGCGTCCGACCGGGAGCTGGCCTTGGAGGTCGTGGATGCCTTCTTGGCGGTGCTTCCCGCTCCGAGTTTCGCGGCGGTCTGGGCGCCGACGATCCCGTCGACGGCCAGACCGTGGGAGCGCTGGAACGCTCGAACGGCTTTGTGCGTCTGGGTGCCGAACTCGCCGTCGGCGGTGAGGCCCAAGGCGCGCTGTAGGGCGGCCACACGGGAGCCGCTGTCGCCGCGCTTGAGGACGGAGTCGGTGACCGGCGCGGCCTGCGCGGTGCCAGCGGTGACCGCTTCGGTGGCCGGGACGGCGAGGGTCACGCCGACCAACGCCATCGCGAGCTTTGATCGCGCACCCTGCTTGACCCCAACCTTTCGTGCGGCTGCGGCTTCGCGGCGCAGCCGGGAGCGAACGGTGGAGCGCTCCCAGAACTCGAGCTCGCCGAGGTCGCGGCGCCCGGGGCGGGGTGCCCGAAAGGCGTAGGACTCGTCGGGAATACCGATCCGCCACAACTCGGTGGTAGCGGTCTTGGTGCCGGTCGTCGGTGCCATCTTCATCCTGCTCCTAGGTCGTTCCGGCAGCCCGGCGGACGGGCTGCTTGGACGTCGTTCGTTCGCATGGACGCCGCCGGCCCGGTGGAGGGTCGCGGGCGTGCGGGGTGGTGCTGCTCAGTTGGCGGTGACGAGGCGGCGGGCACCGACGTAGTGGGCGCCCCAGTAGTCGTCGAAGGTCTCGTGCTCGAGGACGCCGCGGCTGCTGGTGGCCGAGACGACCGTTGTCGGGCCGGTGGCGATGCCGACGTCGGAGGCCCCGGGTCCGGCGGTGTCGAAGAAGACGAGGTCTCCGGGCTGGATCGCGTCGCGCTCGACGGGCTCGCCCATGGCGAACTGGTCGAAGCTGTAGTGCGGCAGCTTCACGCCCGCCTGAGCGTAGGCCCACATCGTCAGACCGGAGCAATCGAAGCCGCCCGGAGCGTCTCCGCCGAAGCTGTACGGCGTGCCGGCCTGGCTCATCGCGGCCTGAACGGCCTGCGCGGCCGCTGATGCGGGCGCAGACGCCGGCAGGTCGGCGCGGGCCTTGAGCTGCTCTTCGATGGCGGCGGCGAACTTGAGCTCCATCGCGCGGAGCGTCTGCAGGTTCGGGCGGCCGGTGGGGACGAGCTGCCTGGCCCGCTGGTACCGCTTCAGCGCGGTGCGGGTCCCCGCCCCGAGTGCGCCGTCAGGGCGAACCTTGACCCGTCGCTGCACGCTCTTGGTCTGCGAGCGCGTGAGCTTCACCGTCCTCACCGCCAGGTCCGGATCCGGTGACGTCGACGCCGGAGCGGGCGCAGCGGCGGCGGCCGGCGGCGTGGCGGGCGTCCCGCCGCTGGGGCTCTGCGCCATCGCGCTGGCCGGCAGGGCTCCGAGGGTGATGGTGGCGGCCAAGACGATGCCGCGCGTGAACTGCTTCACAGGCGCTCTCTTTCGACGGCCTACGGGGTTAGCTGACGGGCTAGCGCAGAAAGACAGCGCCTCCACGAAGACGTGGATTAGCCCCAAAAACCACTCGGGTCCCCCGCTCGCCCGAAACCTTCGAGCGACTCGGCGTCCGCAAGTTACCACCCCCGGACCTGCCTCGCACCACACTCCGACAGCAAGTCGGACAAAACGGCGCGATCCGGTTACGAAAAGGCGCCGTTGCTGGTCCTCAGCTCATTCCGCGCGTGGCGAGTAGGCGGCAGAACGTCCGACAGGGTTTCGGGACGGTCCGGTCTTCGTGCGCGCGTTCGCCGGAGCGGGAATGCCGCGCTCGCTGGTCAGGGAGACCCAACCGGCTGGGTCCGCGCGGCCGCGGCGGACGCCGTCGTTTGGTGGTCAGCCGTCGCAGGCGTGCGGGACGGGCGCGCCGTCGGCCTGCTGCTGGCCGGCGGCGACGACGCTTGGCACGGAGGCCGTCAGCCCGAGGAGTAGCACGACTCCCAGCGCTGCGGTGGCGTTCAGGGCGCTGCGACGGAGCGCCCCGGGGGCCCGGTGGCCGCTGAGCAGCTCGTCGACGCGGTCGCGGACGTCGCGGCCTCCCCCCAGCGGCGCGACGGCCGGGTTCTGGAAGATGGTCGCCTTGCAGATCGCGCTCGCCAGGGCGAAACGATCGTGCTTGCGGGCGAGCGCCCAGGCGTCGGCGTCGCGCTCGAGATGGAACCGCAGCTGAGCGACCGCGTGCTTCGTTCCGGGGACGAAGCGCGCCAGGGCACGGCACGCCTCGGCGTAGAGGACGACGAAGCGGTGCCGGCGACGGATGTGGCCGTGCTCGTGGTCGATGCCGGCAGCGAGCTCCTCGTCGTCCAGTTGCGTCAGGGCACCGGCAGACACCACCAGGCGTGGATGACTGAAACCAGCGGCCGCGACGAAGACGTCGGGCCCGCCGACGATCACGCTGTCGGCCGGTCCGCGCCCGACAGCGTCGCGGGTGATCAGCCGTCGCACCGATCGGGCGGCGCGCACGAGCCCGAAGGCCAGCGAGATCGCCGACGCCGCCAACAGGAAGACCGGAAAGATCGCCACGGCGTCACCGACACGATGGCCGGCCACCCCGAGATGGGTGGTGGCAATCGGGATGATCGTGTGCCAGCACCAGTGGGTCATCGCGTCAAAGAGCGCGGTCGCCGGCAGGAAGAGGACGAGATAGAGCGCGACGAAGACGCTCGTCAGCGCCCGCAGCCCCAGTGCGACGCCCCACAGCGTGGCCGCGGTCGCCGGGGCGACGCGCCGCAGCGGTACGACGTGCGGCAGCAGCACCGCCGCTACGACCAACAGGGCCAGGAGCGCAATCACCGCTTCCGGGCCTCACGTGCGGCGGCGGCCTGGCGGGCCTGCTCCTGCAGAGCGGAGAGCTCGTCGGTGTCGATGGTGCCGATCAGCTGCGCCAACGCAGCCTGCCGGGCCTCCAGTGATGCTCCTGCGAGCGTGCGCTCGATCGAGCGCGACAGGTACTGCCCCTCGGTGACCTTCGCCGTGTAGATGAACGTCTTGCCGCGCCGCTCCCGGGACAGGAGCCCGCGGTCGACGAGGCGGTTGAGCACGGTCTGGACCGTGCTGTAGGCGCTGCGGTGCCGAGCGGGTAGACCTGCACGAACGTGCTCGACGGTCCCCTCACCGTTGTGCCACAGGACGATCATGATCTGCTCTTGCAACTCGCCCTGAATGGCGCCGTCGGTCATCGCACGAGTATGCCACCCAAGTCCTACGCGCCGTGGGAGATCACAGCGGGCTCACCGAGCAGGCTTCCTCGCCCACGCCAGCCCACCCTCGTGATCGAGCACCTCGACGCCGACGTCGACGAACCCCGCACGCCGCAGCTCGCCGGCCCACCAGCCCGCCCGTGCGGGACTCTCCCAACGGCCGCTGGCGACCCGCCCGACGTTCTTCATCAGCCGAACGACCCCCGGGACCCCCTTGCGCAGCATCGCGCGGACCTTCTGCGTCACGACCTCGCGGTCCCGAGCGTCGCCGAGGCCCAGGCCGAACATCATGTCGCCGAAGACGAGACGCCCCCCCCGGCCGCAGGACGCGCCAGGCCTCGAGCATCGCGAGGTGCTTCTCGGCGTCGTTGAGGTGATGGAAGCAGTAGTTGGAGACGACGAGGTCCACCGCGTCGTCGACGAGCGGCAGGCTGACGGCGGAGGACACGACGGCCTCGAGGTTGCCCAGGCCGGCGCTCGAGGCCTTCGCGCGGAGGTAGTCGGTCATGCCGGCGGAGATGTCGACCGCCCAGACGTGCTCGACGCGGTGCGCGAGAGGAAGGGCCAGCAGCCCGGTGCCCGAGCCGACGTCGACGGCGCGGTGGTGCGTCTCGGGCTGCGCGAGCTCGAGGATCCGTTCGCGCAGCGCACGGAACCCGGGACAGCGGGCGACCGCCTCGCCATCGAGGACGTGGCGATCCCAGTTCTTGGTCATGGTGCTCATGGCTGGAACTCCGACAGCTTGTAGGGATT
>NZ_JBFAPC010000133.1:0-15772 GCF_040675535.1 Patulibacter sp. NPDC049589
TACTATAACCACGATCCCCCACCCCGAGCGTCTGCGCATCTCGGGCCGGGCGGGGGGGCCCCCGGCCGGCGCCGCCGCGGCCTCAGCGCTCGCCGGCGAGCGCCCGGCGCGTCGCCTCGAGCGCGGGCTTCGGCCGGTACGCGGCGTCCAACAGGGTCGCGCTGGCCTTGACGCCCATCCAGCTCGCCGTGTCGGCGACGCCCCAGACGGTCATGCGGTCGCACGCCACGTGGCGCCAGCACGCGGTCGCGAGCCGCCGGTACGTCTCGGTCTGGGCGGCGATCCGCTCGGGGGTCGCCGGGCCACCGAGCGGGACGTCGGCCTCGGTGATCTCGACGCGCAGCCCGAGGTCGGCGAAGCGGGTGATCGTGGCGTCGAGCTCGGCGGCGGTCGGCGGGGCCGAGGGGTCGATGTGGCCCTGCAAGCCGACGCCCTCGACGGGGACGCCGCGGGCGAGGAGGGCGCTGAGGAGGCGGAACACGCCGTCCTGGTGGGCGCCGGGCCGCTCGATCCCGGCGTCGTTGTAGACCAGCCGGGTCGTCGGGTCCGCCGCGTGGGCGAAGCGGAACGCCCAGTCGATGTAGTCGGTGCCGATGCCCTGGCTCCAGAACGTCGTCTTCTGCCGGCCGTCGATGCCGACGGCCTCGTTGACGACGTCCCAGCGGTCGACCCGGCCGCGGTAGCGGGCGACGTTCTCGGTGACGTGGTCGCGCAGGACGCCGAGGAGGGTGTCGCGCGTCCACGGGAGCAGCGGGTTGACCAGCCACGAGGGGAGCTGCCGGTCGAAGACGAGCGTGTGGCCGCGGACGGGCCGGCGCTCCGCGGTGCTGTCGTCGACGAGCTCGTCGGCGTCCTCGAACGCGTAGCCGTCCGGGGTTGGCCGGGCGGCGTTCATCTTCAGCGCGTTCTCGGGCGTCAGCCCGTCGAACGTGTCGAGGTAGGCCTTGCGGTAGCGGGCGTCGGTGCGCATCGGCCCGGACAGCACGGACGCGGCGAGCGGGATCGGCGGGACGTCGACGTCGATCCGGTCCAGGCGCAGGTGCCGGCAGCCGGCGGTGCCGGCGGGGCGCGCCAGGCGGACGCCGGCGATCGGCGCCCCGGGGTCGGCGGGCGCCGAGACGACCTGCCACCCCGCGCGCAGGCGGACGGTGCGCATCGACCGCGTCGTCGTCCCGATGCGCAGGCGGCCGCGGCAGCCGCCGACGCGCAGCCGGACGGCGGGCGCGGCGACGAGGGGCGTCGGCAGGACCCGGGCGCGTCGGCTCACGCGCAGCAGTGCGACCGCGCCGCCCGACGCGGTGGCGTCGGCGGATATCGCGGGGCCGGAGAGCTCCTCGCCCTCGATCCCCCGGCGCTGGTCCGCCGTGGCCGCGGCGGGCAGCGCGAGGCTGAGGATCGCGCCGGCGACGACCGCGTGCCGGACGGGGCGTGATCGGTGGGCTGATCGCGAGGGGCGGCGGGGCATCGGCGGCGCGATCCTACCCGAGTCTCCGCGTGTCTGTGAAAATTCCTACCCGGAATCAGATGTTTTTCCGGAACGGGGATGGCACCTGATCGCAGTCTGGCCGTCGGGCGGTCCGCCGGCCGAGGTCGTGCGGGCGGTCGTTCGGTCGTCGGCCGTGGCCGTGCAGGGCCGTCGGGCGGCTCGTCGGTGGTGGTCGTGCGGGCGGTCACGCGGCCCGCCGGCAGTAGCCGAGGAGCTGGGCGAGGGCCTCGGCGTCGGGCAGTCGGGCGACGCTCGTCAGCACCGCGTCGGCGTCCTCGAGGCCGAGCCGGCGCTCGAGCGTCAGCCGTGCCGCCAGGCGCGCGGCGGCGCGGTCGTAGCGCGGATCGTCGAGGTCGGCGAGCAGCGAGGTGATCTCGGCCGCCGCGCTCAGGGGGACGTCGCCCATCAGCCGCGCGGCCTCGAGTGCCCGGTCGGCGTCGCGGGCGCGCAGGGCCATCAGCAGGCGGTCCCGGCCGGGATCGTGCGTACGGTTGCCGGCGGGCCTCATGCGAACAGACGTTCGCACGCGATCCGGCGGAACGGGGCCCTCGGTGAACGCCTTTCCCGCACGTTGCGGGAACTTCCTCGCCCGGCGCGGCGGCGGTGCGATCCGGGTCCGCCGCGCCGGACCCGGACGGGCTGGTCCGAAGGCCTGGGCCGGTCCCCCTCCGGTTTCGGACCGGGCTCTCCCCGCATACCGGGGACAACTCGAGCCGGTGCGACGGGCCGGGTCGGGGAGCCGCTTCGGACCGGGTTCTCCCCGCATACCGGGGACAACTCGAGCCGGTGCGACGGGCCTGTTGGCGTCGACCCGGCCCGCCCCGCCCCTCAGACCGCCCCGACCCCCGCCATCGCCTCCCGCTCGGCCTGCGCGTCGCTGACGCCCCGGCCGCCCCGCAGCACCGCCACGGCCGCGCCCACGACCGCCCAGACGGCGAGGACGAGCAGGGCGCTGCCGGTGGCGTGGCCGTCGAAGTAGGTGACGTCGCGCAGGACCGTCGTGCCGGCGCCCGGCGGCAGCCACTCGCCGATCGCGCGCCAGAAGCCCGGCAGCAGCTCCGGGCTGTACGGGCCGCCCGACGACGGGTTGCCGAGGACGACGAACAGCAGGACGGCGAGGCCCGTGCCGGCGATGCCCAGGAGCGACTGGAACGCGATCGTCGACGCGCCGACGGCGACCACGCAGAGCGCTCCGGTGCCCGCGAGCTGCAGGAACGGCGCCGAGCCCAGGACGCCGATGACCTGCTGGAGGAGGAGCGCGCTCAGGAGCCCCGAGAGGACGCCGAAGGCCAGCATCCCGCCGAGTCGTTGCAGCGCGACCCGCCGGCTGCGCAGCAGCGGCGAGCCGACCATGCCCAGCAGGGTCGCGCCGAAGTAGCCGCCGACCATCCACGAGACGACGGCGTAGAAGGCCGCGAGACCGCCCTGGTCGGCGGCCGGCAGCGGCGCCAGCTCCTTCACCTGGACGGGCTGGGCGCCCTGCTCCTGGACGAGGCGCTCGAAGAGGGCCGGCAGCACCGTCGCCATCGTGCGGTTCGCGGCGCTGGCGACGTACAGCCGGCTGCGGCGGTCGCGGGCACGGCCGGCGTCGGGGTTGCCGGGCACGAGGACGGCGTAGCTCCTGCGGTGCTCCACGCGGTCGCGCGCGGCGCCGAACGTGCGCTCGGTCGTCGCCTTCAGCGGGCTGCCCTGCAGGACGTTCAGCTGCTTCGCCACCTGCCCGGCGGAGGCGTCGGGGCCGACGACGGTGATCGGGACCTCGTGCGGACGCGGCTCGTGCAGCGCGCCGACGTAGGAGCCGGCGAACGCCAGCTGGAGCACGAGCGCGGCGAACAGCACGAGGGCGCCCACGACGAGTGGGCGGCGGGCGGTGGGGGACATGCGGGCCTTCGGTCGGGGACGCGGTGTCCTGAGGGTAGCCCGGCCCGGGGTCGCCGTCGGGAGGGACCGCACGGTCCGGACGGCCGGCCCGCCCGGGGACCGTCTGCCGGCCCGTGATCCCGTCCACCGACCCCCGATCCGCCGACGGGCCGTCGCGCGGCCCGGCGCCGCGGAGCCGCCCGTGGGACGGGGAACGGGCGTCCTGGCTGCTGTAGTGGTGGGGATGGTCTCGCCCCCGACCTCCGTCCCCCTCGCGCCCGTAGGGGCGGGAGGCGAGGAGGCGCCCGCCCGGGACCCGCGGCGCTGGCTGGTGCTCGGGATCTGCTGCACCAGCCTCTTCATCGTCGGGCTCGACAACACCGCGGTGAACGTCGCGCTGCCCGACCTGCGCCGCGACCTCGGCGCGTCGACGGCGGAGCTGCAGTGGTCGGTCTCGGCCTACACGCTGGTCCTCGCGAGCCTGCTGATGCTGTCGGGGTCGACCGCGGACCGGATCGGCCGGGCGCGGATGTTCCAGATCGGCCTGACGCTGTTCTCGCTCGGCTCGCTGCTCTGCAGCGTCGCGCCGAACGTGGAGCTCCTGATCGTCTTCCGGATGCTCCAGGGCGTCGGCGGGTCGATGCTCAACCCCGTCGCGATGTCGATCATCCGCAACACGTTCGACGACCCCCGCGAGCGCGCCCAGGCGATCGGCGTCTGGGGCGGCGTGATCGGGCTGTCGATGGCGTTCGGGCCGATCGTCGGCGGCGGGCTGGTCGAGGCGGTCGACTGGCGCGCGATCTTCTGGATCAACGTGCCGGTCGGGGCCGTCGCGCTGATCCTGACGCGACGCTACGTGCCGGAGTCCCGGGCGCCGCACGCGCGGCGGGTCGACCCCGTCGGCCAGCTGCTCGTGATCGTGCTCCTGGCCTCGACGGTCTTCGCGATCATCCAGGCGCCCGACGCGGGCTGGACGTCGGTGCAGACCCTCGGGCTGCTCGTGCTGGCGGCGGTCGCCCTGACGGCGCTGGTCGCGTACGAGTCGCGGCATCGCGAGCCCCTGATCGACCCGCGCTTCTTCCGCTCCGCGCCGTTCGCGGGCGCGTCGCTGATCGCCGTCCTCGCGTTCGTCTCGCTCGGCGGATTCCTCTTCCTCAACACGCTCTACCTGCAGGAGGCGCGCGGGCTCTCGCCGCTGCACGCCGGGCTCTACACGCTGCCGATGGCGGCGACGACAGTCGTCGTCGGACCGCTGACCGGCCGGCTCGTGGGCCGCTTCGGGACCCGCTGGTCGCTGGCGCTCGGCGGCGCGGCGATCGTGCTCAGCGCCCTGATGCTCACCGGCCTGGAGCGCGACACCTCCGTCGCCTGGCTGTTCGGCAGCTACGTCCTCTTCGGCGTCGGCTTCGGCTCGGTCAACCCGCCGATCACGAACACCGCGGTGTCCGGGATGCCGGCGGACCAGGCCGGCGTCGCCTCGGCGGTGGCGTCGACGAGTCGCCAGGTCGGGTCGTCGCTGGGCGTCGCGATCCTCGGCGCGGTCGCCGTCGGCACCGCCACCAGCGGGACGGCGGTGGCAGCGAGCAGCCACCCGGGCTGGTGGATCGTCGCCGGCTGCGCGGTCGCGATCGTCGTCCTGTCGTTCGCGTCGACCGGCGCGTGGGCGCGGGGGACGGCCGAGCGGGCGGCGGCGAGCTTCCGCGCGCGACCGTCCTGAGGCCGGCGGCGGGGACCCCGGAGGTCCGTCCCCGGATGCCGACGCGCGGCCCTCCGGACGCCGACGCGCGGTCCGCGGACGCCGACGCGCGGTCGGCGGAAGGCCCAGCCGACGGACCGCGCTACGAGCGGACGCCGCGGAGGACGAGGCGCGCGAGCTCCTCGTAGGCCTCCGCGTCGTGCAGGCCGGTCGTGCGCAGCACGTCGCCGGACTGGATCCGCTGCATCGTCGCGGCGACGGTGTCGGCGACGAACGCGGCGTGGACCTCGCGGAAGTCGCCGGACTCGACGCCCTCGTCGATCAGGTCGTGCACGCGGCCGGCGGCGATCTTCGTGTTGCGGGCGTAGGCCCGGCGCGCGGTCGGGTGCGCGGCGACGTCGGCGATGAACGCGGCGGACGCGGGGCGCAGGGCGGCGGCGACGGCGGACAGGTACGCGGCGATCTTCGCCTCCGAACCGTCGGCCTCGGCCGTGGCGCGCTCGACCTCGCCCGTGGCGGCGCGGAAGAAGCGGACGACGGCGTTGCCGACGAGCTGCTCCTTGCTCTCGCCCAGCGCGTAGAGCGTGGTCTTCGAGCAGTGCAGCCGCTGGGTCAGGTCGCCGAGCGTGAAGCCGCGGAAGCCCTCCGCCAGGAACAGCGCGACGAGCTGGTCGGCAAGCTCCTCGTGACGGTCGCTGAGCACGGCGGGCACGGGACGGAGGGTACGGCAGTCCGCCCGGGCGCGGTCCGGATCGGGGGGAAAGCCCCCGGGATCGGGGGGTGGGCTCCGCGCGGATCAGGTCGCGACCGGCTTCGGGCACCCCGGCAGGTCCGCGCCCGGGTCCGCGACCCCGGCGTCCGGCGCCGCCCGCCGCTCCGCGGTCCCGCCGTCCGGCGGACCGCTCAGGCCGTCCGGCGCCCCGTCCCCCTCGTCCCGCCCCGGATGCGCCGGCAGCCACAGCAGCACGAGGACCGCGCCGACCAGGACCACCCCGGCCGCCGTCAGGCAGCCCGCCTGCAGGCCGTCGAGGAACCCGCCCTGCGCCGCCCGCACCAGCGCGCCGGCGCCCGCGGGGTCGCCGGACCGCGCCAGCTCCCCGGCCGCCGCCAGCGCCGAGCCGATCGACTCGCGGGCGGGCTCGAGGACGGACGCCGGCACCCCGGGGCCGGCGACCCCGTCGCGGTAGAGCGACAGCGAGACGCTGCCGATGACCGCGACCCCGAGGGTGCCGCCGAGCTCGCGCGTCGCGTCGTTGACCGCCGAGCCGATGCCCGCCTTCGCGGCCGGGACGACGCCCATGATCGCCTCCGTCGCCGGGGCGCTGGTCATCCCGAGGCCCGAGCCCATGAGGACCATCTGCAGCGCGATCTCGAGGTAGCCGGTGTCCGCCGCGGCCGTCGACGTCCACGCGAAGCCCGCCGCGAGCAGCACGAGGCCGCCGGCGACGACGAGCTTCGTCCCGAACGCGACGGCCAGCCGGGCGCCGACGATCGACGTGATCCCGACGCACAGCGCGAACGGAAGGATCCGCAGGCCCGACCCGAACGGGGCGTAGCCCTTCACGAACTGGAAGTACTGCGTGATCAGGAAGATGAACCCGAACATCGCGAAGAACGCGAACGTGATCGAGACGCTGGCGGCGGTGAAGCGCAGGTTCGTGAAGATCCGCACGTCGAGCATCGGGTGCTCGCGGGCCTGCTCCCACATCGTGAAGGCGAGGAGGGTCAGGGCGGCGACGCCGAGTCCGCCGAGCGTCGATCCCGACGTCCAGCCGTAGGTCGGCGCCTCGATCAGGCTGTAGACGAGGATCCCGAGCCCGAGGGTCGACAGCAGGATGCCGCCGACGTCCGGCGGCGGGGTGGCCGGGTCGCGGGACTCGGGGATCCGCCACAGCGTCCCGAGCAGCGCGAGCACCGCGACCGCACCCGGGAAGACCAGCGTGCTGTTCCAGGAGACGTGCTCGACGAGGAAGCCGCCGATGATCGGGCCGGCGGCGATCGCCAGGCCGGTCGCCGCGCCCCAGATCCCGATCGCCTTCGCCCGCCGCGTCCGGTCGGTGAAGACGTTGGAGAGGATCGACAGCGTCACCGGGAAGATCACCGCGGCGCCGACGCCGGCGAGGGCGCGCCACGCGATCAGCGCGTCCGGCGACCCGGCCGTGGCGCCGCCGAACGACGCGACCGCGAAGAGCGCCAGGCCGGCCACGAGCGCCCGCCTCCGGCCGTAGCGGTCCGACAGGCTGCCGCCGGCGAGCACGAGCGCCGCGAACGCGAGGTTGAACGCGTCGACGATCCAGAGCAGGTCCTCCGTGCTCGCGCCGAGGTCGCTCGTCAGCCGCGGCAGCGTGATGTTGACGATCGTCGTGGAGACGTTGATGACGAAGACCGCCGCGCAGAGGACCACGAGGGTCAGGCGCTCCGGGCCGGTGAAGGCCGAGGAGGGGCGGGAGGTCGCCGAGGGCATCCCGAGGGTTGTACGGCCTCGATGTGACACTGCCAAGCAACGCGCGGCGGGCGCCGGGGTGCCACGATGGGGCGATGCCGTCCCGGACCCGCGACCTCCGCGCCGAGCTCGTCGACGCCGCCGAGGCCGAGGTCGCGGTCGCAGGCATCGGCGGCGTCAGCCTGCGGGCGATCGCGCGCCGCGCGGACGTCTCCCACCAGGCCCCGGGGCACGTCTTCCGCGACCGCGCCGGACTCTTCACGGCGCTCGCGGAGCGGGGCTACGACGAGCTGGCGGCCGCGGCCGAGGACGCCCGGTCGGCGGCGCTGGGCGGTGGGGGCGGGTCGGCCGCGGAGGACGCGCCGGCGGGGGCGGGCGCGCCGGTCGCCGGGGCGGGCCGGCCGGCCACCGCGGGGGACGTGCCGGACGCGTCCGGCGCCGCAGCGCGGGCCGCCGCGGCGCTCGCGGCCGTCGGCGTCGCCTACGTCGCGTTCGCGCAGGAGCGCCACGCGGTCTTCTCCGTGATCGTCCGGCCGGAGCTCTGGAACGCGGGCGATCCCGCGCTCGCCGCCGCCCGGGCGCGCGCCTGGGGCGTGCTCGAGCGGGCGGTAGGCGACGCGCAGGCCGCCGGCTGGGCGTCGGGCGTCGAGCACCGCACGCTCGTGCTGCTCTGCCTGTCGATGGTGCACGGGCTCGCGTCGCTCGCCCGCGACGGCGTCCTCGCGGTCGAGGAGCCCGGGGTCAGCGCCGACGACCTCGCCCGGCGCCTGACGGCCGCGCTCGCCGCGCTCGGCGGGGCCTGAGCGACATCCACCGATCCCCGGGTCGTCTCGACGCCGATGACCTTCGCGTGACCCGACCGGGCACGATCGAATGGTCACCGACCGTCCTCACGTGTCCGATCGGCCCACACTCGGCCCTCGACGCCGAGACGCAACCGATCATCGGTGGATCCAGGCTCTGAGCGGCGGGCCCCGCGCCGTCCGCCCCGCGCCGTCCGCCCCGCGCCGCTCGCCCCGGACCGCGGGCGCCGGGCGGCGCGGTCGCGGTTCGGCCTGGGGTCAGCCCGGCGGCGGGTCCGCCAGCCGCCGACGCCGCAGGCGTCCGCCGGTCGAGAGCCACGAGCCCGCGAGGATCAGCACGAGCCCGACCGCGGCCCCGGCACCGACGTGCTCGTCCAGCGCGATCACGCCGAGGGCCGTGGCGAAGACCGGGGCGACGTAGGTGACGATGCTCGCGCGCCCCGGGCCGACGTCGCCGACGAGGCGGCCGTAGGTGACGAACGCCAGGGCGGTGCAGAGCAGGCCGAGGACCGCGATCGCCGCGAGCCCGCCGCCGGAGGGGACCTCGTGCGGCGGGTGGGCGATCGCCAGCGGGGTCAGCAGCAGGCCGCCGACGACGGTCGCGCCGGCCATCGTCGCGCGGGCGTCGAGGTCCTGCAGGCGGCGGCTGAGGATCATCGGTCCGACGGCGTAGCCGAGCGCGGCCAGCAGGATCGCGGCGGCGCCGACGAGCTCGCGGCTGCTGCCGGCGACGTCGATCCCGACGAGGGCGACGACGCCGCCCAGGCCCACGACGAGGCCGACCAGCCGCGTGCCGGTGATCCGCTCGCCGGGCACCAGGCGCAGGGCGAGCAGGGCGACGAAGCTCGGGGCCGCCGCGATCAGGATCGCCGTCAGGGACGAGCTGACGCGCTGCTCCCCGAAGCCGATCAGCGGGAACGGGATCGCGATCTCGACGAGCGCGTAGGCGGCGATCCACCGCCAGCGGCCGCGGAGCTGCCCGAGGATCCCGGCCGCGGCGGAGACGCCGAGCAGGACGCCGGCGGCGAGCACGACCCGCGCCCAGGCGAGGAAGCCGGGGGAGATCCCGTCGTCGACCGCGATCTTGATGAACGCGTACGGGATGCCCCAGAGGACGGCGACGGTGACGAAGAGCCCCCACGCCCGCACGCTCATCCCGCGGTCGCGCGGTGGGTCGACCGGGGTCACCGGCCGATCATGCCGCGCCCCGCCCGGGGATGCCGCGCGCCCGTCGCTACGCCGCGGCGTCCCGGAGCGTCGCCAGCGCCCCGTCCAGCGCGGCGGCGAGCGGCGCGCCGGAGTCGAGCGCCTGGTTGAGCATCAGCCCGCCCTGCAGCGCCGCGAAGATCGCGAGCGTCAGGGCCTCCGGGTCGGCATCGGTCCGCAGGTGCCCGGCCTCGCGCATCCGGACGACGCCCGCCCCCAGCCGCCCCAGCCACTCGTCCATGTGGGCGGTCGCGACCCCGGCCAGCGCCGGGTCGGTCCCCGAGAGCTCCTGCACCAGCGACCCGATCGGGCAGCCGCGGTGGGGCAGGCCGTCGTAGTGCGCCAGCAGGCCGGCGCGCCAGCCCTCCCACGACTCCCAGGTGTCCAGCGCGTCGATCCAGGGCCGCTGGGCCTCGAGCACGCGCCCCGCCTGGAGCGTCGCCAGCGCGCCCACCAGCTCGCCCTTGCCGCCCGGGAAGTAGTGGAAGAGCTGGCTCTTGCTCGTGGCCGTGCCGGCGCGGATGTCGTCCAGTGACGTGCCGCCGACGCCGCGGGCCAGGACGAGGTCTGCGGCCGTCTGCACGATGCGGTCGCGCGTCGCGGCGCCCTTGGGCGTGAGCTTCGGCGTGCTCATGTCCCGATGATAGCGCTCTGGACCGACGGGTCCATTCGTGTGCTATCCATTCTGGACCACCGGGTCCATTCATGCCGCCGGCACGACGACGGCCCGGACGACGAGAGGACACGACATGGGCACGCGACTGGCCGGGAAGACGGCGCTGGTGACGGGCGGGACGAGCAACATCGGGCGGGCGATCGCCGAGCGGTACGGCGCGGAGGGCGCGTTCGTCGCCGTCAGCGGCCGGGACGCGACCCGCGGGGCGGAGGTCGTCGACGGCATCGTCGCGGCCGGCGGCCGGGCGGTCTTCGTCCCGGCGGACCTCGACGGGTCCGAGGAGGGCGCGCGGGCGCTCGCCGACGCCGCGACCGCGGCCCTGGGCGGCCGCATCGACGTGCTCGTCAACAACGCCGGCATCTTCCCGGCCGGCACGACGACCACCACCGACGGCGCGACCTTCGACCGCGTCTACGCGGTGAACGTCAAGTCGCCGTTCTTCCTGACCGCGACGATCGCGCCCGCGATGGCCGAACGCGGGTCCGGGGCGATCATCAACCTCGGGTCGTGGATCGCGCGGCTGGCGGTGCCTTCGGGCGCGCTCTACAGCTCGACGAAGGGCGCGATGGAGACCCTGACGCGGGCGTGGTCGGCGGAGTTCGGGCCCCGCGGGGTCCGCGTCAACGCGATCTCGCCGGGCGTGGTGCGGACCGCCGCGTCCGACGCGGAGCTGGGCGACGGCGCCGCGGTGATGATGCACGGGACGCCGGCGGGGACGTTCGGGCCGCCGGAGGCGATCGCGGACGCCGCGGTCTACCTGGCCGACGACGGCGCGGCGTTCGTGCACGGGATCGTGCTGGACGTCGACGGCGGGCGGATGAACGTCGCGGTGGTCGCGGCGTAGGGCCGGCGGCCGGGCGGTCGCCTTCGTGGTCGTGGCCGCGACGGCCGCCGGCCTTCGCCCGGGTCAGGCGTCCGGGACGTCGTCGCCCGACGGTGGCGGCGGACCGGAACCGGCCGGGTCCGAGCCGGGCTGACGCTCGTAGCGGATCCGCCCGCGCTCGACGAGCCGGCGGCTGCGGGCGACGGCCTCCTGGGCGCTCTGGATGTCCGCGGTGCAGCGGGCCAGGACGGCCGCCAGGGCGTCGGGCAGGACGTCGTCGTCGCGCTCGCGGAGCACGCCGCCGGCGGCGTGCAGCGCCTCGATCACGTCGACCAGGCGGTCGGTGACCGGCGCGGTGTCCGGCTGGCCCTGCGCGGCCAGGTCGGCGAGCTCTCGGCGGTACTGCTCGAGGGCCGGGACCGGCTCCGTCTCGATCCAGTCCGCGAGCGCGGCGGCGTCGCTCTCGGGGGTCGTGCTCGCCGGGTCGGCGGTGTGCAGAGGACGGTCTGCGGGGCTCATGGTGTACTCCCGGGACGAGGAGGACCTGGCCGGACCCTAGCGCCGACCGCCCGTCCCCGGAAGGCGGGGGCGGGATCGTCCAGATCGCCCCGGCCGCTCAGCGCTTCGTGGCGGCGAGGGCCAGGAGGCCTCCGAGGGTGCCCACGTTGGTGACGAACGCCTGGCGCTTCATCCGCCGCGGCTTCTCCTCCTCGTCGCGCCAGAACCCGTGCAGCGTGTACGTCAGGCCGGTCAGGCAGCCGGCCAGCGTCAGGGCGCTCGCGCGCGGGGCGATCCCGAGCGCCAGCGTCGTGCCGGCGACCACCATCGTCACCGACGTCACGGGGACGACCCGCTCGGCGGCGGGGATCCCGGCCTTCTCGGACATCCCGATCAGGCCCTTCGGGCTCTTGACGGCCTGGAGGCCGCCGGTCACGAAGCCGTAGGCGAGCATCGGACGCGCGAGGACGGTGAGGGCTGATGCGGTGGGCATCGGTCCACTGTGACGGGTCGGGGCGCCCACGACGAGCGGGCGGCGCGCCGCGGGGAGTCCGCCGTCCCGCCCCGCGAGGAGCGGCCGGTCGTGCCGACGGGCCCGGGCCGCGTCCCCGCCCGGCTCGCCCGGGCCTCAGCCCTCGTCGATCGGCTCGATCGTGATCGCGAGCAGGCGCGCGCGGTCGATCACGTCGTGGGGCACCGTCGCGCGGCTCTCCGGGACGTCCATCGCGGGCCACTCGCAGACGAGCGTGACGGGCCCGGCGTCGGGGCCCGGGACGATCAGCACGCTCGTGGTGGTGACCGTCGGGGTGCCGCTGCCGCCGCGCATCCGCCACGCGAGCGGACGCTCGTCGTCGGTGTCCTCGTCCTCGTCGTCCTCCCACGGCAGGTTCGTGACGGTGCGGCCGTCGTCGTACGCGACGCCCAGGCGGAGGAACTCGTCGGGCAGCGGGCCGCGACGGGCCGCGTCGCGCAGCGCCAGCTGGTCCCGGGCCGCGCCGGCCGGGATCCGCCGCGCGACGGTGTGCCAGGTGATGCCGAGCGCGTCCTCGGAGACCGTCAGGGTCGCAAGCACCGTCACCAGCGGCGTGGACGCCACGACGATCGGCTCGGGGACGGCCCCGGGCACGGTGTGCCCGTCGAAGCGGGCGTAGGCGAGCCAGTCCTCGTCGGCCTCCTCGGACGGAGGCTCGGGCGGCTCGGTCGGGAAGAAGCCCATCGGGCGAGGGTACGGCGACGGCCCCGCCACCGGATCACCGGGGGCATCGCGGGGCGCGGACGGGCGCGTCCGTCGGGGGGTGGTCGCGATTCGCTCGCCCTGGGCGACGGGATGGCGACCAGGGCCGGTGGGCGTCGGGGGGTGGTCGCGATTCGCTCGCCCTGGGCGACGGGATGGCGACCGGGGCGGGTGGGCGTCGGGGATGGTCGCGAGTCGCTCGCCCAGGGCGACGGGATGGCGACCGGGGCCCGTGGGCGTCGGGAGTGGTCGCGATTCCCTCGTCCCGAGCGACGAGATGACGACCAGGGCCCGTGGGCGTCGGGGGTGGTCGCGATTCGCTCGCCCCGAGCGACGAGATCGCGACCGGGGCCCGTGGGCGTCGGGAGTGGTCGCGGTTCCCTCGCCCGGAGCGACGAGATGGCGACCACCCCTCGCGCCGCGACCACCCCCCCCCGTGCCGCGACCACCCCCGCCCCGAGCGACGGGATGACGACCAGGGCCGGAGGGCGTCGGAGGTGGTCGCGATTCGCTCGCCCCGAGCGACGAGATGACGACCAGGGCCGGAGCGCGTCGGGGGGGTCGCGATTTGCTCGCCCCGGGCGACGAAATGGCGACCACCCTCGCGCCGCGACCACCCCCGCGCCGCGACCACCCCCGCGCCGCGACCCCTCTCGCGCCGCGGCCCCCCCGCCCCCCGACCACCCCCGCGCCGCGGTCGGCCGCCCCGACCCCTCAGCGCGCCGGCGCCGCCGCCCGGTCCGCCGCCCGGACGGTGACCGGGATCCCGTTGAGGACGGCGGTGCCCGACAGCGGGTCGGTCTGCGCGTCGTCGCTGAGGACGTTGGCGTTGACGCCCGGCCGCAGGCTCGCGACGGCCATCCGCGCGCCGTCCGCGTCGTGGCCCCAGCCGTGCGGGAGCGACACGACGCCGGGGCGGACGACGTCCGTGACCTCGGCCGGGGCGCGGACCTCGCCGGTCCGGGACCGCACGAGCACCGGCGCGCCGTCCGCGATCCCGAGGCGGGCGGCGTCGTCGGGGTGCAGCTGCAGCGTGCATGGCTCCGGGCCGCCCGTCAGCAGCGGCAGGTTGTGCATCCAGGAGTTGTTCGACCGCAGGTGGCGCCGGCCGACGAGGACGAGGGCCTCGGGGTCGACGGGCTCCTCGAGCGTCGCGAGCAGGCGCGGGAGGTCGGCGAGGAAGGCCTCCGGAGCGAGCTCGATCCGGCCCGACGGCGTGCGCAGCGCGCCGGGCAGCGAGGGCCGGAGCGGCCCGAGGTCGACGCCGTGGGGCGCGGCCTCCAGGGCGGCGAGCGTCAGCCCGTGCTCACGGATCATGGCCAGCGTGGTGTCGACGTCGGCGGCCGGCGCCGGGGCATGGGCGGCGGCCCGCGGCAGCGCGCCCCGGGCCGGCGCGGGGGCCGTCGTCGGCGGGGCGGGCGCGGGCACCCAGCCGTCGTCGACGCCGCGGCCGTAGGGCCCGGTCCGCAGCAGCAGGTCGACCAGGCGGGCGGGCCCGACGCGGGGCGCGCCGCCGGCGTCGACCAGGGCGGCGACGACCTCCTCGGGGTCGGCGCCGGCGATCGGCGAGGTGTCGAGGCCGGCCTCGCGACGGGCGGCGTCCACCGCCACCGCGTGGTCGAGCGCCGCGACGTCAGCGTCGGGTCCCTGGCCTGTGACCACGCCGAGGAGCCGCAGCAGGATCTCCCACTCGTCGAGGGCGTCCTCGTCCATCGGCAGCGTCGCGGGCGACCAGTTGGCGACGTTGCGCACCGACAGCCGGGTGAAGACCACGTCGTAGTGCGCGCGCTGCAGCGCCGAGGGCGGCGGCAGCACGACGTGCGCGTGGCGGGTGGTCTCGTTGCGGTAGAGGTCGACGCAGATCAAGGCGTCGAGGCTCGACAGCGCGGCCTCCAGGCGGTCGGAGTCCGGGGCCGAGCGCGCCGGGTTGCCGGCCACGGTGATCAGCGCCCGGACCTGCCCGTCGCCGGGGGTCTCGATCTCCTCGGCCAGGACCGACGTCGGCAGCTCGCCCATCGCCTCGGGCAGCCCGCGGACGCGGCTGTGCCAGCGCCCCGTCCGCATGCCCGCCCCGCGGCCCGGGGCGCCGCGGGTGTGCGCGGCGCCGGCCGCGGGCGCGGTCAGCAGCGCGCCGCCGGGCCGGTCGAGGTTGCCGGTCAGGACGTTCAGGACGTCGACCAGCCACGACGTGACGGTCCCGAACGGCACGGTGCACGTGCCGATCCGCCCGTAGACCGCGGCGGTCGGGGCGGCGGAGAGCTCGCGCGCCAGGCGGCGGATGTCGCCCGGCGGCACGCCGCAGTGGGTCGCCACGCGCTCCGGCGTGAACGGCCGCGCGGCCTCGCGGAGCTCGTCGACCCCGGCGGTGAAGGCCGCCAGGCGCCCGAGGCTCGTCCGCTCCTCCTCGAAGAGCACGTGGACCATCGCGATCAGCAGCAGGGCGTCGGTGCCGGGGCGGATCGCGACGTGCTCGTCGGCCTCCTCGGCGGTGCGCGAGCGGCGCGGGTCGACGACCACGACGCGGCCGCCGCGGGCCCGCAGCGCGCGCAGGCGGCCGCGGACGTTCGGGGCGGTCATGAGGCTGCCGTTGGAGGCCAGCGGGTTGGCGCCGAGGACCAGCAGGTGCTCGGTCCGGTCGAGGTCGGGGATCGGCACCGACAGCGCGGTGCCCAGCAGCTGCCCGACGCTCACGTGCTTGGGCATCTGGTCCAGCGTCGAGGCGCTGAAGACGTTCCTCGAGCGCAGCGCCCGCGCGAGCAGCGGGGCGTAGAGGGTGCCCGAGGGCGAGTGGGCCACCGGGTTGCCGAGGTAGAGCCCGCACGCGTGGCGGCCGTGGTCGCGCAGGACGGGTGTCAGGAGCCGGTCGACCTCGGCGAAGGCCTCCTCCCACGTCGACTCGACGAGGCGGCCGCGGCGCCGGACCAACGGCGCGCGGAGCCGGTCGGGATCGTCCAGTCGACGAGCTCGAACTGCGCGGTGTCCGACGCCCGGATCCCGAGCTTGTGCTCCAGGCGGATCAACTGCATGTTCGGGTTGCTGCGCTCGAC
>NZ_JBFAPC010000134.1:0-15480 GCF_040675535.1 Patulibacter sp. NPDC049589
CTCGGCGCCTCCGGCACCCCGGCGTTCTTCGTCCAGGCCCGCGGCACCAACGTCTACACCTCCGTCGAGTCCAGCGTCGACGCGATCAAGGCCGGGGTCCACAAGGTCACGAGGTAGGCGCGGGACCCGGGGGAGCGGGCGCAGGAGTTCCTCGAGCCACGTCCTCAGTCAGCTCTACGACCTATTCGGCACGGATCGTGCCGGTCTCGAACACCCCGCGACCACGCGCGCCGCGGGTGCAGTCCGAGCGCGCCGCGGGCGGCGAGGCATCCGACTGGACGGGCGCGGACGTCGGCGTCCACGTCGACACGTGGCAGCGGGACAGCTTCGGCGTCGGCGACTGGACGGTCTCGCGGGCCGGGGCGATCATGCCGGCCAAGGCTGCCGGTCGGCAGATCGTCCCGTCCGACACGGAGGACGTGGCGCTCGCCGAAGACGACGAATGCGAGGACGCGGCTGCGGCGAGCTCCTCCGGCGACGACCCCGAGTGCGTCGCTGTCGTCGACGTGGAAGAGTTCGACCGAGGCGCCACGGACTTCTCCGCCTACCCGACGATCCCCCTGCGGACGCCGGCGTCGGTCAGCGGCTGCGTCCCGCAGGCGTGGATCGACGCGGATCGGTTCGTCTGCGTGTCCACCGACGCGGCCGAATCCGATCAGGAGCTCCTCACGCTGCGCGGTTCGCGGCGGGCCGGCGCTCCGCGACCCTCACGCCGACCAGCGTCCGCAAGCTGCGCCACGTCGTGGTGTCGCCCGTCGGCAGGCGCCTCGCCTTCGTCGGCGAGAGCGAGGACACCGACGAGCAGGTGCTCTACACCGCGGCGGTCGAGGCGACACCGACGAGCGAGCCCACCGAGGTCGGGCCGTTCGGCGACGACCGGACGATCATGGCGTGGCGGTAGGGCGGGCTCCTCGGGAAGACCCGCGGGCGAACGGATTCTCGACCCGGACCCCGGCGTAGTCCTGACCGTCGCCG
Organism: Patulibacter sp. NPDC049589; assembly: GCF_040675535.1. Taxonomy (NCBI): domain Bacteria; kingdom Bacillati; phylum Actinomycetota; class Thermoleophilia; order Solirubrobacterales; family Patulibacteraceae; genus Patulibacter; species Patulibacter sp. NPDC049589. The sequence goes on from NZ_JBFAPC010000134.1 coordinate 976, forward strand.
AGGTCCTCGGAGAGCACGACGTCGCAGCCGGCGGTGCGCGCGGCTTCGAGGATCGCGGCGTCCCAGTAGGAGATCTGGAACCGCTCCCGGGTCGCCAGCGCGGCGCGGACCACCCCGACCGTGGTCTCCTGGACCGGGAAGCGCCCGAACGCCTCGACCAGCCCCGACGCCTGCCGGTGGGTGAGCCGGTCGGGCCGCGTGGCGCGGGTCGCCTGCACGTAGAACTCCTGGAGGACCTGGACAGACAGCGCCAGGTCGCCCGCGTCCAGGATCTCGTTCGCGACCTGCGCCTTGCCCCGCTCGTGGGGATCCCGGGAGATCGCGTAGAGCAGGACGTTGGTGTCAGCGAACCGCACGGTCGTGGAGCTCGTCCCGGCTCAGGCGGTCGTCGGCGCGGAACCGGATGATCTCGTCCTGGATCTGCCGCTGTTGGGCGGCCAGGCGTCGGTGCTCGCCGTCCTGCGCGGCGATCCGGCGCAGGTGCTCGGCGACCAGCGCGCTGACGGAGCTGTTCTGCTCGGCCGCCCGGATCCGGGCGGCCCGGTAGACCTCGTCGGGCACCGTGACGGTGATGTTCTTCACGCGTCGAGCATATCGCCGTAGCACAGGAACTGTGCAGCACAGGACGCTGCCCACGCGCTGCGCGAGCCCGACGAGGTAGCGCCGATTCGGGCCGGTCCTGGTCGCGCGACGTGGGCGCCTCGATCGGCGGGCCAGCTGCGGTCACCGCCGCAGGATGGCGTACGACGTCGTCATGCGGTGGTCCTTTCCGGTGTCGGCGGTGTGGTGCAGAGCCCGGATGGGGCAGAACGTGGGGTTCGGAGGGATGTCCGGTTCCGGTAGCCCTCAGCGATCGGCGGGAAGCCCGGCGGGCACGCCAAGCGGTCGCGACGATCCGCATCCGAGCGTCGTTCGCAGGCGTCGGACCACTGGCCTTCGGCGTTCCACCTGGCGCGTCGGAGGATCGTCCGGAGCTGCTCCGCGTCCGCCTTGCCCGAGGGCGCTCGGTCTGCCGGGCCGGAGACGCGGATGTGTAGCTGTTGATTGCCGTGGTCGACACGGGCGTCGAGATCGCCCTGGTCCATACGGAACGACCCCGGCGCTCCCGCCACGTAGATCGCCGCATCGTGGTCTCCGGGCTCGTAGCGTCCCGCTTCGACGAAGTTGATCTGCGCTCGGATCCCGGCCTGCCGACCCAGCGAGGCATCGTCGATCTCGCCGGCTGCGGCGGCGAACCAGATGAAATCGTCCTCGAGCTGCGGATCCGCTCCGTCGACCGAGGTCCACCCATCCGGGAGCCGGATCGAGCCGATCGGGGTCTCCAGCGTCTCGCGTCTCGCGGGAGCCCCGGTCGAGCTCGCGTCGCCACCCTCCGCCGTCGACGGAGCTGTCCGGGCCACGGGGGCGATGCCGGGTGGCACACCCGTCGATGCGATGTCCCTGCGCAGCTGGTGAGCACGCCGGTTATCGGGGTGAGGGTGGCCGATACGAGGAGCAGTGAGGCCGTGCGCGATACTCCGGTGCCGGCGGCGCGACGACCTTCGGCGCGGCTCTGGCGACCGGTCCGACGCCCTGACCGTGGGCGTGTCCCTGGACGGTTGCCCGTCGGTGCCGGTTCCGCCTCGTACGGTGATCGGCTCATCCGACGTGCTCGGTCCAGGCGGCCCCATCCCACCAGCGCTGGCTTCCCGGGTCCGACGGGTCCGCGTACCACCCGGCGGGCACCGCGGCGACCGGTCGCGGGGGCGCAGCGGGCTTGGCCGGCGGCCCGGGCCACACGGCCGGGCCAGAGACGGCGGGCGCGGGCCGAGCGGACCAGGCCCCCTCCGCGGGGGTGGGCTCGTAGCTGACCGGTCCGGCCGCGGGCCGTCCCGTCCAGTGAGGTGCCTCGGCGCCCACGCGGACGACCAGGGTGTCGGCGATGCGGTCGTGGATCGACCGGCCGCGCTCCGCGGTCGGCACCATCAGGGCGTCGACGAGGGAGTAGAACGGCACGAGCCCCAGGAGGAACACCCCGAGCATCTCGCGGGACGCCGCGGTGCCGCCGGAGACGGCGCCGCCGTCGCTGCGGACGACGCGGATGCCGAGCCACTGCTTGCCGAGGGTCTGGCCGTTGTGCGCGCCGCGGCGGAGGAGGAGCGGGCTCACGACCAGCGGGGCGATGAGCGGAGAAATGAAGAGGCCGAGAAGTAGGCCGGTGAGAATGGAGGTCCCATACCTCTCGACGACGGCGAACACGACGGCGATCACGACCGCGATCAGCAGCCCGTCGAGGACCCGCGCGGCCAGCCGGCGGCCTGGTCCCGCGATCGGCCCGCGCTCCCGGTTGGGTCCGTACGGGTCGTGGACGGAGGGCGGGCCGGGCGCTGACACGGGCGGAGGATAGGGCCGCCGGTGGCCCTCGTCCACCGAGAACCGCCGTCTGGCGGATGCCCTGCCGAACGACGACCACCTGCACAACCACGGATGTCTGTGGACGTCCACCGTGGGGTCGCGGGCGGCCTCGACGGCTCCGGGGAGAGCCCGGGCGCGGCGGCCAGAACGGGCCATCCGGCGGATGGCGGTGGGCCGCACCGTCGGACAGCATCCGCTCCATCGCGTCGCGGCCCCGGTGAGCCCGGTCCCGTGGTGCGCACGCCAGCACCGATCGACCCGTGGAGGGTCCACCATGCACTTGATCAAGACCTTCGCCCTGCTCGTCGCCTGCAGCCTTGCCGCCGTCGGTGGAGCGGGGTGCGGGGATGACGATCCAGGCTCGTCGGCGACGCGGCCGGCCGAGCGCGCCGCGCAGGCCACCGGTGAACGCGGCGCCCCGGAGGCGCCCACCGGGGGCACGGCGGACGCACCGGACGACCGAGCCGACGAGGTGCGCGAGGCCATCCGTGACTACCTCACCGGGCTCACGGAGGGGAATCCGGGACAGATCTGCCGGCGCCTGGCGGCGTCCGAGCGCAAGAAGCTCCCCGGCACCTGCGAGGACTTCATGGGTCAGCAGATCGGGCTCGTGACCGACAACGACCTCTTCGTGAAGGCGCTTCGGTCGATGGACGTCGCCGACGTGGCGTTCACGGACTCCGGCAGCGCGACGTTGTCGATGACGATGACGATGGAGGGACGGCCGCGGGACTTCAGCCTGAAGGCCGTGGAGGAACACGGCACGTGGCGGGTCCTGAACGGCGACTGAGCGGCGGCGAACCGCGTGGGATGCTCGGCCCGATCGCACGGATCGCCGGCGTCTCCGGCCTCGACGGAACGGGGACCAGACGTGACGGTAGCCGCTGTGCCCGCAACCTTCGCTGCGCGTGCCGTGACGCACGTTCGCGGCGGCTAGGCTGGTGGCTCGTGCTGCGCCTGCTCCGCATCGATGCCTTCAAGGCCTACGCCGGACAGTCGATCCCGCTGGAGCCGACCAACGTGCTCGTGGGCGTCAACGGCTCGGGGAAGACGAGCGTCCTGCAGGCCGTGGAGTTCCTCCACGGGCTGGTCGCGCACGACCTCAGGACGCAGCTGGCGAGTCACCGCTGGACGTACCGCGACCTTCCACACCTCGCGTCCCCGAACCAGGCCTTCTCGTTCGGTGCTCTCCTCGAGCTCGACGGTCGGCACCTCTGGTGGAGCGTCCGCCTGGGCAAGCGCAAGCACGAGAACATCGCGGCCGAGCGCGTGCTCCTGCTGGATGAGGACGAGACGCGCGCGGCCCTCGCCGGTCAGGTCCCGCAGGAGACGGCCACGAATTCCCTCCTCATCCGTGACGGGAGAGAGATGTCGCGTCGCGTCGGCCACGACCGCTGGGAGAGCATCAACCAGACGCTCACGAGCTCGTGGCTGTCGACCGTGACCGACGAGGACCGCTCGCGTTTCCCGGAAGTCGTCGCCGTCGCCGACTGGGCGCGCCGGGTCCAGCCCTACGTCGTGCTCGACCCCAACCGGCTGCGCGAGCCCTCCTCCCTGCATCGCGACGGAATCGGGGTCGCCGGCGAGCACCTCGCAGGGTTCCTCCGCCACCTGCGCTCGAGCCACCCCGACGCGTTCGAGCGCGTGCTGCGGCGAGCGACGGACGCGTATCCAAGGCTGTCCGAGTTGAGGATCCGCCAGGAAGGCTCGGCGTACTCCCTCGCCGTGCGCGAAGCGTGGGGAGACGAGGACGTCGGGCCACTGCTGAACGCGCGCCAGGCCAGCGACGGGCTACTGCGGCTCTTCGCCCTCGCCGCGCTCCCCGAGAGCACCCCGACCCCGACCCTCGTCATGGTCGACGAGATCGAGAACGGCGTGCACCCCCAGCTCCTCGGGGCCCTCATGACGATGTTGGAGCAGCTGAGTGAGGACGAGGGCATCCAGGTGCTGACGACATCGCACAGCCCCCTGATCGTCGACTACGTGGCACAGCCGGAATCGGTCTTGCTCACCGTCCGTTCCGGCGACGGGAGCGCACGCGTCGAACGGTTGAGCGACACCCCCGGGTACGAGGCCCTCGCCGGCACGTTCTCGAAGGGAGAGATGTGGCTCGCCCGGGGGGAGCGCGGGCTCATCGAGCCCGCCGTCCGGGACGCATGACGGCCCGGATCTTCCTCGCGGTCGAGGGCGTCAACGACGGTGGGGCGCTGGGGAAGAGCCCCCAGGCACGGGCGAACGATCCGAACAACGAGGGCGCCCTGCAGCCCCTCGTCCGACGTCTGGCCGGTCAGGATGTCGAGATCCGCGGGCAGAAGACGACGATGCTGCCCCTCGGGGGTCTCGCAGATCCCGAGCACGCGGTGGGGAGACGCGTTCGTCAGGCGGCCACGCTGGCGGCGCTCGACGGCTGCGACGTCCTCGTCGTCCACGTGGACGTCGATGCCGCCGAACCCGGCGACGACCCCGCGGTTGCGTGGCGATCCGTGGCGAGCCTCGTCCAGGACGGCTTCACCTCGGCGGTCGTCCAGGCAGACATCACCGTTGAGGAGATCGTGGCGTGCGTGCCGTGCCGCACCATCGAGGCCTGGTTGCTAGCGGACAACGACGCGGTTCGCGCGGCGGCGGCGGACGGTGCCGTCACGCCCGAGCGTTCCGTCACCGATCCGGAAGGGCTGTGGGGCGACAACCGGCCGGGCACCGAGCATCCGAAGCACGTACTCCGCCGAGCGCTCCGGCCGTCCCGCCCGCGCGCCGCGACCCGGGACTACGCGCGACTGGCCTCGACGGCCGACCTCGAGGTCGTGGCCGCGCGCTGCCCGGCGAGCTTTCCGCCCTTCCGGGACTCCTTGCGAGCGGCGGCAGCAGCAGCGCGCGGCCGCGTCTGACGGTCCGTGACGCCCCGGCGAAGGCCTTCGCCGGGGTCCCGGTCCGGCAGTCCGAGAGCCGAGGCGTCAGGCACTGGGGCGACCTCGTCGATGCCGCTCGGTCGGCGACGCGGCACGTCGTCGCGGGCGCGGTTCCGGGTGCGAAGCCGCAGGCCATGTCGTGCTCGTCGGACGGCTCAGCGATCGGACGTGCGGATCGGTGGCGGCCCCTTCGGACATCGGGACGCGGCTCCTCGACGGGAGCGCATTACCATGGGGCCACCTTCCGTCTGCAGCCAAGGAGATCGATGGGCGTCGCCACTCACCACATCGACGTTGCGTTCCATGAAGACCTGGAGTTGGCGATCACGTCGTACGTCCTCCAGGGCTACGTCGTCCAACAACGCACCGAGCACGGCGCCGTCCTGCACAAGCCCAAGGGGCTCAACGTGCCGGTCGTTGTCGCGTCTGCGGTCCTCTGCGTGATCCCGTTGGTGGTCTACCTCATCGTCTACGCGTTGCAGTCGGACGCGGTCGTGGTCATCAGCGTCGGCGGCCGGGGCGGCCCGGCCGGGCCTGCCGACCGCGCCCGAGAGGTCGCAGGAGACGAAGGCCTGCGGCGAGAGCGCATCGATCAGCTGGCGGCCTTGGCGTTTCGCAGTCCGGAGCAAGGCGGAGAGCTCGCGTGGCTTCGCGCCATCGATGCAGAGCGATCGGCACCGATCATCGAATCCGGTGCCGGTGCGGGCACTGCGGCGAAGCGCGCTCGCTCTTCGAGGGGAAGCGTCTATGAGACGAACGTCGAGATTCGTCGGGCTCGCATCCGTGAACTCGAGGCGATCGATTCGCCCAACCCCGATCAGGTCGACCAACTGGCGTTGCTGTCGGAGATCGAGCTCCTGGGAGACGTCGAGTAGGGGCGAGGTAGGGTCCGTGCGGTCAGTACGAGTCCCAGTCGGTGCTCGCGATGCCGACGATGACGATGATGTAGAAGGCGATCACGGCGATCCACAGGATCGTGCCGATGATCCCGAGGATGAATCCGGCGTTGGCGGATCCGTAGCCGGGTTGCCCGGGGATCGCCCGGGCCCGGCGGCGGGCGCCGGCGCCGATGACCCAGGCGAGGATCGACGGGACGAGGGGGACGCAGAACATCCCGACGATGCCCAGGACGAGGGCGGCGGTGCTGGCGCCCTCGGCGCTCGGGGCCGTCCCGTAGTACGGCGGGAGAGCAGGCTGGACGACCGGCGGTGCCCAGGGGTGCTCGGACCGGGGTGGCGCTGTGCCCCCGAGGCTCGTGCCCGCGGGTGGTGGCCCGAGGAGCTCGGTGGTCCCCGGCGGCGGGGTCGTGGGGACCGTCCAGCGGTCGGCGGCCTCCACACGGGGCCGGTCGTCGTCGAAGTCGTCTGAGCTCAGGACGATGCGTCGGTCGTCGGACATGCCATCAGGCTCCGTAGGCGGGATCGGACGGGGATCATCGCAGGATGTCGGGTCCGTCGGGGTGGGGATCCGCGGCGATCGCGGCGCGGCGCAAGAGGTCGCGGATCTCGCCGGGGAGGTCGAGCGGCTGGGGTAGGACGACCGGCTCGTCGTCGCGGGCGACCGTCGCCCACGCGTCGTCGACGAGGCCCAGGCCGAGGGTGGCCGCGTGCCGCGCGCCGTCGGCGGCGCTGGTCGCCTTCAGGACGATCGCTCCGGGCGCGCGGTCCGCGAGCTGCTCGGACACGGCGTCCGTCAGCAGGCGGGCGGCCGCGTCGGGACGCTGCACCGTGGCGTGGCCGGTGCCGTCGCGCCACGTCCAGCCGATGGCGGAGGTCGGCCGGAGCGCGACGCCGTCGGCCCAGCCGCGCGGCCAGCCGGCGCGTCGGAGCACGACCGCCGCGGGGGCGTCGACCAGCGACGACGTCAGCGGCGTCGCGGACGCGGCGAGCGACGTGGTGGTGATCGGCGCCGCCGTCGGCGGGATCTCGGAGTCCGCCGCTGCGTCGACCGGCGACGCGTACCACGTCGGTTCGTTGCGGCGGTCGACGAGGTGCGCCAGGACGGATCGCGCCCGGTCGGCGGTTGCCGGGAGGAGCGCGACGAGGCCGTCAGAGAGGGGAAACAGCAGGAAGCGGTTGTCGGGCGGTCCGACGAGCTCGACCGTCACGACGTCGTACGGCGGACCCGGGCCGGCCGGCAGCGCACCGCGGCCGAGCAGGACGTGATGCCCGCTGCCGACGGCGTTCAGCTCCGGCCGCGGTCGTAGCCGGACGGCGTCGCCGAGGTCGTCGACCAGGCCGGTCTCGGCGAGGCGCTCCGCCAGCTCGCGCGCGGTCGGCAGGTCATCGGCCTCGAGGTCGGCGAGGACCGCGGTGACGTCGTCGTCGTGAGCGAGCCGCCGACTCCGGAAGAGCAGGCGGAGTGTCGCGAGCACCTGGCCGTCGATCGCGAGCGCCGCGGCGTCGACCGGAGGCGCCTCGAGCGGGCAGATGCGCACGGCGAGGCGGTCGAGCAGGTCGTCGGTCGTGTGCGGGCCGGAGACGAGCAGCGGACCATCGGGATCCGATCGGCCGCTGAGCTCGACGGCGTGGTGCCCGTCGTGGACGACGGTCGTGCTCCACAGCGCGGCGCGGTCCGGGACGGCCTCCAAGACGTCCACGAGCGTGTGGGCGAGCGAGAGCGCGGTCGCCGCGCGGAGGCGTGCGCGCGCCGACCCGTCGGCGTCGGCGGCAGCACCCGGACCGGCGGCGGCCGCGCGTGGCGCCTCGCCGCCGTCGAACCAGCCGCGCACGATCGGCGCGCACCGCTCGCCGAGGAGGTCGCCGATCAGGCGGCGCCCGGCAGCTCCGTGGAGGACGAGACCGGGCCGGGACGTCACGGTGTCATCCACGACGGCGGACGCCAGTCCACGATGGTGCGGATCAGGTCGCCGTGCTGCCCGTTCTCGATCTCGGCGCCGACCTGGCCGATCGCGGCGTCGTCGCCGCGGCTCTGGTGCATCATCACTTCGGCGGTCGTGCTGAACGCCTCCCCGGCCTCCCAGAGCGGTCCGCCGATCCAGTCTCCGACCGTCGTAGACGCCCCGTTGGTGGTGAGCTGCCGGGCGATCCCGCCGCGCTCGCCGCGTCGCGCCTCGTCGAGGATCTGCGCGTTGGCCTGGGGATCGAAGGTGGTGAAGAGCAGGTCGCCGGCGGTCCCGACCAGGTCGCTGTACCCCTGTGCGGGACGGATCCGGCCGCCGCTGAACAGGTCGGAGGCAGCGTCCACGAGGCCGACCACGGGGTTGAGGACGGTCGCCTTGGCGAGCGCGTGCGTCGCGGCGCCGCCGACGCGCGCAACGGGATCGTGGGCGGCGCTGCGCTCGTAGGCGTCGAGCCCGGTGATCCCGACGTCGGCCAGGCCCAGCGCGGTGCCGAGCCTGGTGAACCACCGCGCGCCGCCGTTGGCGAGCGCCCGGTCGCTGCCCATGAGCGTCCGCTCGCCCATTCGGAGGTAGTCGCCGATGCCGCCCGCGGCACCGCGGGCGCCACGGAGCCCGCCGACCACGCCGAGGTCTCGACCGATGCCGGTGCGGATCAACGCCTCCTCGGTACGCAGGAACGCCCGGATGCCCCACGCGTAGTCGACCACCCCCAGGAGGCTCCCGACTCCGGTCGAGATCCCGAGCGTGCGGGTGAGCGCGTCGAACCAGTCACGGGGCCGCGTCGAGCCGAACAGCTCGCGCATCGCACCCTCGACGGTCTTGCCGACGGCGGCGGGCGACGCGCCGGCGACGGCGGCGTCGATCGCCGCGCGGTGGCGCTCGATCCACGAGGCGAGCGAGTTCCTGATGCCCGCGTTCGAGGCCTCGCCGAGCTCGCGGGTGCAGGCCCGGGCGGCGGCGGCGAGCTCGTCCCGGGCCCGGGTGCCGTCGCGGACGGCCGCGTCGCGGTCGTCGTGGGCCTGTCGCAGCCGTGCTTGGGCCGCGTGCAGCGCCGCCGTCGCTCGCGCCGCCTCGCGCCGGCCTGCGTCCTGCTCGGCGGGATCGAGGACGTTCAGCTGGCGGCTCTGCGCCGCCCACAGGCGCCTGCGGGCCGCGCCGGCTGCCTGCTCGGCGGCGGACGCCCGTCGTTCGGCGTCGCTCGCCCGCTGCGACGCGGCCCCGGCCGTCGCTTGGGCGGCTTCGAGGGCCCCGGCGTAGCGCGTGAGCGCGTCGGCGGCGCGGGCGTACGACGCCCGGACCTTCTCGAGGTCGTGGGGCACGTCGCCCGTGGCGCGCAGGAACGCCGTGGCTCCTGGCCCGCTCCAGTCCGCGCGCAGCCGGCCGGGCACCAGTCGTTGGCGAAGGCCGTCCGCGGCGTCGGCGAGGGTCCGCATCCGGCGGGCGAGATCGCGGACCGCGTGGGCGTCGCCCCGGCTCGCGCGCTCGCCGATCAGGTCTGCGGCGGACGTCACGGTCGGAGCATCCTTCGGCCACCCTCGGCGGACGCCGCCGCGACCGTCCCGTCCGCGGCGGCGTACGCGTCGTGGCTCTTCTCGGTCACGAGCGAGAGCGCGTCGAGGGACCGTGCGATCCGGCCGGTCGCGTCGGACCAGTGGGCGATGAACCCGTGGACAGCGCCCTCGACATCGGCCGCCCCCGCGTCGCCGTCGAGGCCCCCTCGCTGCCGGTCCATCTCGCGCAGGTCGTTCGCGGCATGGTCGAGCGTCCGGGCGAGTGATCGTAGGTCGTCGAGATCGACGCGGAAGGTGGTCACGGGCGACGGGCGGAGCGTTCGGGGTGCCGGGGCCGCGGGCCCGGATCGGGGCTCGACGGCTGACGGTCGGTCGTCGCAACCGTAGTGCACACCGGTCGCGGTTCCGACCAGATTCCGCCGTTCGGCGGAGGTGGACGGCGCCAGGCCGATCGGCGGAGGCTCGTCCTCGCGCTGATCGACCTCATGGGCTCGCCGCCGCTTCCCGCCTCGGGCACGGCGAAGCGGCTCACGGTCACCCGTCGCCGGCCACGAGGCGCTTGAGCGCGAGAATCCGCGACGCGGACGCCTGCACCCGGCGGGCGGGGATCCGGTGCGCTCGGACGTCCGCGAGCAGCCGCGGGTACGCGGCGGCCGAGGCCTGCTCCGTCCGCGCGTAGAGCAGCAGGTCGAGACCGGCGTTGATGGCCCGTCGCGACGGGGCGGCGTGCGCCAGCACCGACGGAGTCTCGAGGTCGTCGCTGATCGTCAACGGGTCGTCCCCGGTCGCCCGGCGCAGCTCGCGGGCGTAGGTGGCGCGGGTGAGCAGGGCCGGATCCGGGCCGAGGGCGTCGGGGTAGATCGCGCTGCTCACCATCACGAGCGTGGTCGGACTCGCCGCGCAGCGCCGGTAGGCCGCGTAGTCGCGGCGAAGTCGGGCGCGACCGCCGGGGATGACCGTCCGATCGAAGTCCGTGCTCGTCGTCGCTGCGCCGAGGCCGGGGAAGTGCTTGAGTGTCGCGGCGACCCCGCCGGAACGCAGCCCGTCGACGAACCCGCACGCCCGCTCGGCCACCGTCCGGGGCGTCGTTCCGAACGCCCGACGCCCGAGGAACGACGAGAGGCCGGCGGAGACGTCGGCGACTGGTGCGAGGTCGACGTTGATGCCCAGGTCGCGAAGGAGTCGGGCGGTCCTCCGACCCTGCGCCCGGGCGGTCGCCTCCGAGGTCATGCCGGCGGCGTCGGGCGTGGGCGGTCCGGGGAGCCGCCGGACCCGTCCGCCTTCCTGGTCGATCGACACGAGCAGCGGCGGGTTGCCGCCTCGGCGAGCGGCCCGCTGCAGCCGCGAGACGAGCTGGCGGGTCGTCGCCCCACCGCCGGCGACGTTGTCCTTGAAGAGGATCACGCCGCCGACCTCGCCACGCCGCACGCGGCGGAGGAGGGCCGGGGACGGCGCGGTGCCTGCGAAGCGCGCGACCATCATCTGCCCGAGCGCGCGGGCCGGCGGGAGGGGAGGGTCGGTGGGGGCGTCGGGGGGCGACGGCGGGGCGGTCGGGCTCGGCGGCGGCGCGGTCGCGGTCGATGTCGTGAGCGGGACGGCCTCACGGACTGGGGCGTCCGTCGTCGCGCCGGCCGGTGGGACCGGCGGGGCGGTGCTCCCCCCGCCGCACCCGGCCAGCAGCACGGTCCCGGCCAGAGCGAGGGCGGTGAACGACGAGCGAGCGCGCGGCATCGTGGCGCAGGGTAGACGGCGGCCCGTCGCCGCGCGACCGGGGCGGAACGCTTCCGCCAGACGGCGGATGCGGGTCGGCGGCCGGACCGTCATCCTGACGGCGACGACGTGATCCGCTGGGGTCTCCTGGCAAGCCCGCTGCGTCGTACTCTCCCCCAGCACGATGTCCGTGATCCCCGACCGACCCGCGACCGCCGCTGACGCCGGGCGGAGCTGCCCCTACTGTCGGTTCCCGCTCAAGCAGGGCGCCACGGTCGTCGACTGCCCCGGCTGCCAGGCCACCCACCACGACGACTGCTGGGCGGAGGGCACCGGCTGTGCGGTCGTCGGCTGCGGGACCACGATCGAGCGGACCCCGGTCGGGTCGCCTCCGCCACCGGTCACGGGTGTCGGCACGCCGACCGAGACCTTCTCGGCGCCCGTGGGCAGTGGTCTGCCGTTCCCGCCGCCGCCCGCGCCGCCGCCTGTCGCCTCCGCGTCGCCGGGGCGCTCCGGCACGCGCTGGATCCTGGCGGCGATCGGCGTACTGACGGTCGTGGTCGCGGTCGCCGCGGTCCTCCTCCTCACCCGTGACGACGGCGCCGCCCCCGCCGGGGACCAGGCCTCCCGGGACCAGGACGTGGTCGAGGTCGGCCACCCGAGGGCGCAGGCCTCGGGCGGTTCGCGGGACGCGGAGTCCGGTACCGGAGGCGGGTCCGGGGGTGCGGGGGCCGCCGGTGCGAACGGGACGTCCGCCGGGCGGGCCGACTCCGACCAGCAGACCCGGAACGCGTTCTCGGACTCCGACGAGCAGACCCGGGACCGGTCCTCCGACTCGACCTCGCCGGACTCCGGAACGCCGGCGTCGAGCGGGTCGCAGCCGTCGTCGTCCGACTCGGCCGCACCGCCGAACGGAACGCAGCGGACGTCGAGCAGCGCCAACGGCGGGCTGCTCGGTGCCGAGAGCCAGATCTGGTCCACCGACACGAACACCGGGGCGATGGAGCAGACCATCCGTCGCCACTGGCAGGCCCGGGCCGACGGTGACTTCGTGCGCGCGCACATGTTCTTCACCGGCTCGGTGCTCGCGAAGTCGGGCAGCGCCGAGCGCTACGCCGCCAGTCTGCGGCGGGACGGGCTGCGCGAGGTGCAGATCTACCGCGTGGGACGTGTCGAAGCGGGCCCGGCCGCCGGTCGCGTGCGCGTCGGCGTGCGCACCCTGGACGGGGCCGGCTGCTGGAACTTCGCGTTCGTCTACTCCCTGCAGCGGATCGCCGGCAAGTGGCGGATCTCGGACACCGGATCGCCGACCCGGACGGCGTCGGCGGCGTGCTGAACGTCATCCGGTCGCTTCGGGGACCGCCGAGTCGAGGTCCTTCGGGCGCTGCGGTCCCTTGGAGGTGTCCCAGGTGAAGAACCCGTCCGAGCCAGGTGAAGACGCTCCTCGTAGATCCGTGCCCCGGTGGTATTCCGGCGGCATGAAGAACGTGGTGAACACCTCGGTGCAGAAGCCGATCATCATCAACGAGATCGCTGAGAAGTTCCGCGGTAAGTGGGTTGCCGTCGAGCATGGCCGAGTCATCGCGAGCGCGGCGAGCATGCGCGAGCTGTACGATCGCGTTCCTCTGGACGCCATGGCCATGCACGTGCCTGGCGCGCCCCGCGTCTAGCTCTCGGTTCTGTCGCTCCCTCCGTTTCCCTGTTCCGCGTGGCGGCCCCGACTCCAAGTCGAGATCACGTCGCCAGCAGGAGTTGCGCGTCGCCGACGTTCACTGTCGATAGCGGCGCGACGCGCAGTTGCATCGACCTTTCGTACGCAACCCGCAACCTCGGTATCCCCGAGTCTGACCTCGTCGAGGTACTCGGCGGCGTCGATCTCGCCGATGGAACCAACATCCCCGCATGGACGACCCCTGACCCGCTCGACTGTCAGGTGCTCATCGGGGACACGCAACGGAGCGGCGTGATGTTCGCACTGGACCCGTTCGTCATCGAGAACAGCGACTTCCTCCTGGGACAACAAGACTTCTTCGAAGGCTTCACGTCGCGTTCGAGCGCGGCATCTCATTCGAGCTAGCGCGCGCCTCGCGTCCACGGTAGCTGGCCGCGTCGGTCACAACGAACGGTTCGTCACGGCGAGGTCCGGCAGCCGGCTCCACAGCGTCGTCGTCTCACCGGACGGCAAGACCCTCGCCTTCCTCGGCGAGAGCCAGGACACCGAGGAGCAGGTCCTCTACACCACCGACCGACGCGTCGGGGGCGACCGACCCCACCGAGGTCGGCCCCCGACGGTGAGGACCGGGCGATCATGGCGTGGCGACGAGGCGCCCCGCGACTTGGACGGTCGGTCCGGGGTGTCCTGCGGGTCTTGAACGCCAACCCCGCTCAGCAAGTCGGCGTCAGTGACCTCGCGACCGCGTCGAACGTCGCGCGGTGCCGCTCGAACTCGTCGTCGGGGGCGGCGCCGAGAACGGCGAAGCCGGTGTCGCAGGCGGTGGAGAAGCGATCGATCTTGTGCGTCCCGTCGAGCGAGAACTCCCAGACGACGTCGTCGCCGTCGGATGCGAAGCGATGCTCGACGTAGCCCGGGGTGCCGGGGCGCCGCCGGACGCCCTCGGCGCCGGAGCGGGGGGTCCCGGAGAAGCCCGGTGTGTAGTCGACGTACACGACGACGTCCGGGCGGCCCTTCAGGTGCCAGCGCGTCTCGTAGAAGTCGTCGCCCTGGAACTTGTCCGCGTGGTCCCGGACCCAGCCGGTCCCGGGGGCGTCGATCGTGTAGCCGTCGCCGTGAAAGGTCGCACCGGCCGCCGCGGTGGATCCCACGGTGTCCGGTGTCGTGGCCCCGGTCCTTCGAGCCTCGCTGCTCGTCGCGGCATCGGCCCTCGGAGCCTCGCTGCTCGTCGCGGCATCGGCGACGGGTGCCGGGTCCTCGTCGGTGGCGGGGCGCTGCACGGGGGCCGGCGCAGCGGCGGACGTCGTGGTGCCGGACGTGCCGCCACCGCGCCCGCCGAGGAGCAGCACCGCCGTCACGCCGGCCAGGACGACGGCCACCGCCAGCAGTCCGAGCGCGGCGTACGTCGCGCCGCGGCGCTTCGGCTCCGCGGGCCGCGGCGGGGCCGGG
>NZ_JBFAPC010000135.1:0-15473 GCF_040675535.1 Patulibacter sp. NPDC049589
AAGAAGACCCACGGTCTCGATGATCATCGCGGTGGCCCGCCCTTCGGGCGGCCCCGCGCTCATCACCGAGCTACACCACTTCTACCGACTTGACCGTATCGAGAAGGAAGAGCTGGTCGTGGTGCATCCAGACCTTCGTGACACGGCGCCTATAGCGCTTGCCGCTGTGAGGGTCGATCGCGATCACGAGGTCACCGACCTGGACGTCCCGGATCGGCTTCAGAGAGCCGTCAGCCATCGTCACCAGCGTGTCCCCACCGAAGCTATGGCACGGAATAACGCCGGCCACACCACGTGCGGCGGTCCCTGCTGCGCTGGCCTCGCCCGCAGCTCGTTCGGCGAGCAGCGCCGCCTGGGCACCTTCGGAGCTGCCTCCGCTAAGGAAGATCCCCACAGCCTGAACGCCACCGTAGAACACGCACTCCGTGACACCCTTGTTGTCGCAGATGTGCAGCAGCGCACCCGGAATACCCAAGACGTTGTTGACAACGCCCGACGCACGGCGCGTCAGATCGTCGAAGTGGCCTTGGGTGTTCTCGGGGTCGAATCCGAGAGCGAGGATGTCCCAACCGATGTGACCTGTGGTCGATGCAAGCGCCGCCGTGCCCTTCACCGTGTCGACGACCGCGTCCTTCGTGCCGTTGAACGCTCCTTCGACCTGATTCTCGAGGCCTCCGGCGAACCGGAAGAGCGCGGATCCGGAGGGCTTCGCTGCAGGAATCGGAACGGGAGCGCGCAGGGCCTCGATAGACGCCGCTGCGGCGGGATTGGACGAGCTCGTTGTCGTCGGAGACGTTCCCGACCCGCCGTTGCCTCCGGAGTTCGAGTTGCTGTTGGTTCCGGAGTTCGAGCCTCCCTGGTTCCCACTGGGGCTGGGGTTTCCATCAGGGGCTGCCGGCGGGGCGACCTCGTTGGGGTCATCCGGGTTCGCGATCGCTCCGGACGGCCCGCAGGGGGTCTTGGACTTGGTCTGGAAGCTGATGACCTGGACGCCACCCGAGCAGTCCGGGGTCTGGTGTCCGTCGAACTCGTTGCGGGTCGCGGGGTTGCCGCCGACGAAGCCGTAGCGCGAGGCGGTCAACGGGTCGGCGGCGAGCGTGATGTCGGCTCGCGGGTCCGCGAAGCGGTCCTCCTGAAGGAACTGGTTGAGGCCAGGGCGGTAGATCCGGGCCTGCTCGTCGTAGTTGCCGGTCGCCTGGTCGCGGTAGAAGCCCTGGAACCGGAACGGGTTCGCGCGGGCGTCGGGCGTCAGGTGGTTCTCGTTCGGGTCGACCGCGTTGCCGTACGGGTCCGTGTCGTAGTAGTCGGCTTGCGGGTTCGTCGGATCGGAGGTCGTGCCCACGCGGCCGGTGGTCGGGTCCTCGAGGCCTACGACGGAGCCCTGCGCGTCGGTCTCGTAGGCGCGCCACTGCGGCGTCGCGGCCGAGGTTGTTGCGCGCAACCGTCCGAGGCGCCGGCCGGCGGCGGTGTACTCGTAGCTCTGGGCGCCCCCGCCTGAGGTGTCTTCGCGGCTCAGGAGCGGCGTCGTGCCAACGTAGGTGTAGTTCAGCGTGGCGTAGCTGCCGGTCTTCGTCGGGTCCACGGTGCAAGCGGCCCGTGCTTGGGCCAGCGCCGCGTCGCCGTCCGTGGAACCGGGGTCGTTGTTGACCGGCAGGCCGGTGACGCGACGGTCCCGGCGGTCCAAGGCGTCGTAGCAATAGGCCTCGGAGTTGCTGGGCGGTGTTCCCGCGTCGCTGCCCGTCGCGGCATTGTGGGTCACGGACTGTGCAGCGGTCAGCCGGTCGAACGTGTCGTACGTGAACCGCGCCTCGGTGCCGAAGCCCGTCTCGTTGCACTCCGCGCTGACCGTGTCTTCCTTGCGGCGAGTCTTGATGAGCGCGCCGAAGGTGTCGTAGTCCTCGCAGTCGGTCTGTGTCTTCGTCGAGGGGGTCGTTCCGGCCCCGGAGGCGGTGATGGTGCGTCGCTGGCGCAGCAGTTCGGAGCCGCGGTAGTCGCCGTTTTGCGTGCTGTCGGTTGTCAGCGTCGTCAGGGCGTCCTGGCTTGTGCCGGCCGGCCGGGTCGTGATGCTCTGGACCGACTTTCGAACTCTTCCTTCGCCGTCGACGGTGTAGTCGATCGTCTCCGCCGGATCACGGTCGCTGGCGGACGCACTGGGGTCGCGTCGGCTGCGGACCCATTTCGTGAGCTGATCGCGGGCGTTGTACTGGTCGGTTCCGCGTTCGTCCTGGGTCCGGTTGCTGTCGACGTCGTAGGTGTACGTCTGCGCATCGCGTGCGCTCCCGGTAGCGGGCGTTACGGCGCGTTGAACGACTCGGCCCTGTGTGTCGTATGCGCGTTCCTCGACGGTGCGGTGGCCGGGAGAGACCTCCGGCTTGGCGATCTGGCGCTGATCACCGGAGGGCCAATACCGCAGGTCGGTGACCCGGGGGGCGGGGGAGCTCTGTGGGTTGCCGGATCCGGTCATCGAGGTCGCGGTCGACTTGATGTTGCGGCCCAGTTCGTCGTAGACGTAGTCGTTCTTGGTGCCGCCGGTGATCGATCCGTCGCTCTGAAGCTGGCCGTCGGTGGTGACGGACGACACGAGGTTGTCGCCGGTCTGAAACGCGTAGGCGGTGTCCTTGCCGGTCGCCGCGTTCTGGTTGACGTTGAGCTGACGTCCGGCCTTGTCGTTGACGATCTGGGTCTTCTGACGACCGAGGTTGTCGTTGTTCGGGTCGTCCGCGTCGGTCTCCTCGCACAGCGGGCCCGGGTCGTCGGCGGGGTCGTTGTGCATCCAGTCGACGACGGTGCTGAGGTCGCCGGCGCGGTCGTAGCGGTAGCTATAGACCTGCTCCCGCCGGGGTTGCGGGGAGCTGTCGATGAATCGCAGGCCGCACTTCGCACGCAGCGCACCGGATGGGAAGAACGTCTGCTTGAACCGGCGGTAGCGGCCGGGGGTGGTGGCGAAGGTCTGGTTGCCCTGACCGTCGTAGCGGTACTCGAACGGGTTGGTCGCGTCGCCGAACGTGCCGTCGTCGGTGCGGTCGTGCTGCTCGGTCCGACTCGGCCACCCGGCCAGGTCGTACTGAATCGTCGTGTCGTGCGTCGGGTTGCCGGCACCGGCGCCGTCGTCGTAGATGCCGGTGATGCGGCGGACGAGGCCTCGAGCGGTGTAGTCGTAGTGCGCGCGCCAGCGCCTGTGGTTGCTCGCGGCCGGCGTGCCGTCGTCGTCGTCCCACGGGAGGTCGCGGTCCGTCAGGAGACCATCGTCGTCGTACTCGCGGACCTCCGCGTTGCGTGTCGCGGTCGATTGCGCTGGGTCACCGGTCGTGACGTCATCGGTGTGCGCGTCGGAGGTGGCCATGCCCTTGGGCGTGACGGTGCGGCGCAGCCAGCCGTTGCCGTCGTACTCCGTCGCCGTCGAGGACACGGAGCTCCCGGACCCGACGGTGGTGACGTATGGCAGGTCGCGGCCGTCGTAGGAGGTGCTCGTGATCCGGCGGTTCTCGGGTCCCCCGGCGGTGTTCCCGGACCCGGGCGCGTCGACCTTCGTGACGTCGCCGTCTCGGTCGTAGGTCGTGTAGGTGTGGAGCGTCTGCGGGGAAGCGCCGTTGTCGGTCACGTTCTGGAACTGGTCGACCGTGCGGCCGGCACCGTCGCGGACGTAGTGCACGGCGTAGTCGCTCTTCGTGTGCCCCGAGACGAAGGCGCCGGGCTTGTATTCGGTCGTGACCTGGCCGTCGGCGTCGTATTCGTCGTCGGTGCGTGCGCCGGAGGCGTCGACGGTGGAGTCGGGGCGGTCGGAGAGGTCGTAGTGCGTGCGCACGAAACCGGTGGTGGCCGATCCGACCTGGTCGGCCGGGTCGTCCTCGCGGGGGGTGTGCTGCTCGAGGACGTTGTCGTTGCGGTCGTAGACCTGCGTCGTGGTCGGACGGGGGCAGGCCGCCTCAGTGCCCGTGCAACTCGGTGGGGTCGTCGTAGTGGACAGCCGGTCGAAGTCGTCGCGGTGGTAGACCGTGTTCTGGGCGTGCCCGTCGGTCTGGGCAGCGATGTTGCCGTCCTGGTCGTACTGCCAACGCAGCGTGATCTCGCCGACGGTCGGCGGTGTCGCGGTCGGGTCGTCCTGCGGGACGTGCCGAGTCTTCAGCCGGTCCAGCGCGTCATAGTCGAACGATTGAGTGATCGTTGCAGCCGAAGCCGGCGGATCGGGCTGGACGTCCTTGAGGCTCTGGACTTGGGTGAGGTTCAAGTCGTCGTCGTAGCCGAGCGTCGTTTTGCCGGCGGCGGGCAGCACGCTGGTGAGCTGCTGGGGCGTTGTGGATCCGAAGCTCCCGCCGGTCCCGGTCGACGGCAGTGCGGCGTCTCCGATCTGGCCGGCCTTCGGGTCGCTGTCGGTGCGTTCACGGACCTGCCCGGAGTCGGGGTCGTAGATCCACCAGCTGGGTCGGTCGGTCTTCTGGAGCTCGCCTCCGTCCAGGAACTCGTTGTGGATCGTCTTGCCGCGCGCGTCGGTGACGGTGATCGGGTCACCGACGTTGTTGATGACGTAGTCGACGTGCCAGTTCTGGCCGTACTGGCCGTTCTGGCGCGGCAGGGCGCGGGAGCGCAGCTGTCCCGTGTTCCAGTACGTCGCTCGGCTGACGAAGCCGCTCGCACCGGTGCTGTCGTTTCCGCGCGGACCGGTGACCTGGTACGGCTTGCCGTCGAGGCGCCGGTCGTACGTCGTGTCGGAGGTGTCTCCCGGGTTGTCGGGGTCGGGGTTGGCCTGGTCGTAGGCGAACGGGTCCTTCTCGCGCTGAAGGCTCCCGAAGTCGTCGTAGACGTAACTGGTGACGCGCTTGGCCGGCGAGACGACCTTGGTGAGCTTGTCGCTCGCCCCGCCGTTCTCGCCGTACGTGTAGGCGGTGGTGCGGTTCAGCAGGCTGCTCTGTGGCGTGCCCAGCTCGGTGGGGTTCTCGATCGACGTCGTCAGGCGGTCGAAGGCGTCGTAGACGTAGCGATGGCGCTCGCTCGGCTTTCCGGCCGCGTTGCCCGCAGCTTCTGCTGGGGTGGCGTCGAGGTTGCGGTTGGCGTCGGTGTCACCGATGACGTTTCCCCGGGCGTCGTAGGCCTGGGATGTCGTTGTCTTCTGGTATTTCGGACGGTCGTGTCCCTGATCGTCCTTGCCGGCAGCGACCGGCGTCGCGGCTTCCCTGGTTTGGACGACGGGCTCGTCGAATGCGTCGTAGGTGTAGCTCGTGCGGTGCGCGGCGTTGGCGAGGCTGCCGCCGGCCGGATCCGATCGCGTGCTCAGGTTGTCGACGGCGTCGTACCCGTACCGGGTGACCTCCGCCGCAGCTTCGGCCTCGGCGGGCGCGCTGTCTGAGCTGGCGTTGTTGTGGTCGGCGACGAGCGGCGTGCTCTCGGTGGAGACCTGATCGGTCGGGGTGTAGAGGGTTGTGGCGATCTCCCCGTTGGGGCTCAGCGTTGCAGTGATGTTGCCGTTGAGGTCGTACTTCGTCGCGGAGACGCGGAAGCGGTCGCTCGTACCGGACGGGGCAGAAGAGAGCTTGGGGCTGGCCACTGCAACTCGGCGGTCGAGCGCGTCGTAGGTGAACCGTGTGAAGTACGCGGCGCCAGTTGTTCGCGCCGTCGCCTGGACGCCCTTCACCGTTGTCGTCGGGTCCGGCGCGGTCGCGGCGACCTGTTCGTCGGGGCTCGTTGTCGGCGTACCGGTGGCTCGGGGGTCACCGGACGCGACGAGGTTGCCGACGGCGTCGAAGGCCGAGGTCGACGGCTTGTTTCGCGCGTCGACGTGGCTCGTCGGGTTGCCGTTGCCGTCGAAGGCCGAGAAATCGTCCTTGGTGACGGTGCAGGTGGTTGCGTCGTCGCTGCAGTACTTCTTGACCCCAGCAGTGTCGCTCGACGCGATCGTCGTGCCTTCGTCGTCGTTGAAGTGCGAGTCGGGCTTGGCGCGGTGGTCGTTCCAGATCTCTGTGGCGTGGCTGGTGACCAAGCCGTGGGGGGTCGTAGGTGAACGACTCGACGCCCGCACCGTCGGGATGGATCTTCAGCGCGTCGCCCCGGTTCGGGTTGGCGGTGCCGTAGTCGTAGGTCGTCGCCTTGCCGCGGTAGTCGACAGCCTTCTGCAGGTCGTAGACCATGGTGTCGCCGTCACCGGCCGCGGCGCTCTTCTGTGTTCCGCCGCTCTTGAGGTACGTCCAGGTCTGCGTGCGCGAGAGGCCGCTGGTCGAGCCCTCCGCTCCTGCGTGCTGGGTCAGCGAGTTGAGTTCTCCGAGGGCGCCCCACGAGTAGTCGGTGGTGACAGCGGTGGTGCTGCTGGCCGCACCGATCGTCGAGTACTGCAGGGTGTTGTCGTCGGTCCAACCCTGGAGCGTCTTTCGCATGCCACTGGGGTTGGGGATGCCGCCGGGAACCGTCGTGGCGTTGTCGGACTCCGTCATCCGGCCGCGGGCGTCGGTCTTGACGTGGTCTTGGATGCCGCGGGCGTCGGTGATCGTTGTGTCGCCGATGCCGGTAGGCGTGGTGCTGAATGCGTACGTTGTGGTGCGGGT
Organism: Patulibacter sp. NPDC049589; assembly: GCF_040675535.1. NCBI lineage: Bacteria > Bacillati > Actinomycetota > Thermoleophilia > Solirubrobacterales > Patulibacteraceae > Patulibacter > Patulibacter sp. NPDC049589. The sequence goes on from NZ_JBFAPC010000135.1 coordinate 6,534, forward strand.
GCGGCCGGGGCCCGACTGGTTCGCCACGGATCCGCGGTCCGCGACCGACGCTACGGGCTTGACCTGGGCGTTGATGCCGAGCCCCGAGAGGAGCGTCCCGAGTCCCAGCGGGTCGTTCGTCGTGTTGTACGTGACGAATGTCGTGTTCTGATTGGGGTCGCGGACCGACGTCAGGTACGTCGAGTCGCCGTCGTATCCCAGCGCGAAGTCGGGCTGCTGCGTTGCGGGGCCGTTGGAGTCCTCGGTGATGTGATCGAGGCGTCCTGCGGTGTCGTAGTGCAGATGCGTGTCGCGGGGTGCGGTGCTCCCCCCGACAGCGACGCGCTTGCGGTCGAGGACGTCGACCAGGCGGTCCTTGTCGTCGTACTTGAGCTCCCAACGGCGGTCGGCCGCCGCCGTCCCGGGCGAGGGGATCGCAAGGCCCGCGGGATTCAGGCCGGCCGAGTCGGTGACGTACTGAACGCGAGTGCCACACCCGATCGTGAAGCCGCACACCGGGTTGTTGTTGCTGGCTTGGTAGTCGAAGTGGATCTGGTTGTCGTGGCGGTCGACGATCTGGGTCGCGTAACCCTGCCGGTTGAAGTAGAAGGTCGTGCCGTCAGGGCGGGTCGCAGCCCAGAACCTCTCGTTCCCGGCTGCCGTCGACGCGTCGTAGCGCCGCAAGGTGAGGTGGACGCCCTTCGGGGCGTCGAACCGCAGCTGGCCTGCCGGGGCGCTCGCGTTCTTCGTGAAGAGGTGCTCGGTGCCGGTGCCGTCGGTGAGTCCGATCTGCTGCGTAAGCGACGCGTCCGCAGTCGGGTCAAGCCCGAGGTTGCCGGGCCCGCGGATCTCGAGCGGTTCGTTCAGGCGGGTCAGCCCGGCCATCTGGACGCTGAACCCGCGGCCCGCGACCCCGTACCCGAGGAGACCGGTGTTGCCACCGCCCAGTAGGTTCGGAAGTAGGCCCGAGGGTTCGTAGCTGTTGTAGGTCAGACGTAGGAAGCTGTTGAGACCGATGCCCGGGTTCTGGACGGGCGTGACGGTCCAGACGGCGTTGCCATTGGAGAGATTCGTTCGCAGCGCACTGCCAGCGCCGGTGTCGGTCGAGTCATAGCTCCACCAGTTCTGCAGCCCCAGACCGCTGACGGGCTTGCGGCCGAGGTCGATGCCGGCGCCGGGGTCAACCGGCGGGTTCTTCGGATCGTGGACCACCGTGAAGCTGAACAGCCCGTCGGCGTGGTGGTTGGACCCCGTGAGCTGGTCGTCTGCGGAGACCGCGACGGTGTGGATGCCGTTGCTGAGCGTCGTCGCGGAGATCTGCACGTCGAAGCTGGACGGGCAGCTGCCGTTGGAGCAGGTCGGCTGCGTGACCGAGACGCTCTGACCGTCGACCTTCGCCGAGACGGCCTTCACCCCGGAGTACGTGTCCGTGGTCGTGACCTTGATCGTCTTCGTGGCGGATGCGTCCGTGCTGTCGGGACGCACGACATTGCCGACGTTCGGTGCCGTGATCTTGGGGGCGGAGCGGTCGACGTTGACCGTCACGGGGAGACGCGGCGCGAGCCCCCCGGTGTTCTGCAGGTCAGCGCCGTCGGTTCCGACCAGATAGTAAGTCGTCGATCCCTCGCCCAGCGCGGGCAGGGTGAACGTCACGCTCGAGTTGCCGTTGGCGGCGGTGGTATCGAACGGGCAGACCTCCGGCCCGGAGACCTTGCACGTGAATGACCGCCCCACAATCTCGCTGCCGCCGGCGTTCTGCAGCGCCAGACGCTGCACGCCCATGCCGTTGTCGGTGGCGCTGACCGGGATCGGCGGAACCGTGTCGACCCAGCCGGTCGGCGGCGTCGCGGTCACCTTCGGCGGCAACGGGTCCGCAGCGTACGCCTGGTACCAGCCAACGCCGATGGCCGCTGCGGGATGGTCGTACTGGAAGAAGTACTGATTGGTCGGGTTGGTGAGCCCGAACCCGATGGAGTTGTCGTTCGGGGCGTTGGAGGCCGATGACAGGTCGAACGTGCCGCCGTTGGTGCCCGATGGGACTGTCGTCGCGCCGGTCGTGCCGCCGTCCTGATTGCCGAAGCCAACTTGCCCGATCGGGTAGTTGTAGTAGTGGTAATACTGCGTCGGAACGAACGCGTAGATCACGTTGCCGGCCACGAACCGCGTCCAGTGAGCGTGCTCGACCGAGATGCGGCGCCCGTACCCGTACTGCGGATCGCCGTAGTTGGGGTTGCCGGGCGCGAACTTCGACCACGCGGCGGTGGCACCCTGCATGTAGGTCGTCGGTGGTGCGTAGATCCCGAGTTGGCCCGGCTGGCCCTGAGTCGGGTTGACGTACGAGAACGGCATCGGCGTGTTCGGCGTGTTTTGCGCGATCCACCCGGCGTAATCCTGCTGTCCGCTGCTGAAGTACTGCTGGTAGAAGAGCGGATCGACGGTCACCGGGTAGGCAACGGTTCCTTCGGAGTGATCGACGGAGTAGACGATCACGTTGCCGTCGACGCGGGTCTCCAGCGGAACGCCCTGACCGTCGGCATCAATGGCCGTTGCTGGCGTGACCTGCGCCACTGGTCGATCGTCGTCATCGACGACGCTCAGGTCGCCGGTGGGCCCCGTTGCGATGCGTTGCCCCGACGGTAGATCGAGGGGGACCCGCAGGTCGTGTGCAGCCTTCGGCGAGCGCAGCGACCAGCCGACACCCAGGCCGGTGGGCAACGACCGCACGATCATGTCGGTGTCCGTGTCGATGTTGGGGTACGTCACCGACTCGCCCGATACCTCACCCTCGGCGGTGCTCTCAGCGGGGGCCAACCGCAGGTTCATCCCCCCTTCGAATCGAACGACACCACCGGCGAGTTTCGGTAGCGAGACCTCGTCCACGGGGCGCGTCATCTCGAACCGTTCCCCGGCCGCCTTCCAGTCCAGGTTCGCGATCCGGTACGCGACACCCTCGCCGCTCTTCGAGTTCGTGCTGACCGGGGACGCAACCGGCATGCTCGAGATCATCACCTGACTGCCCTTGCCGCCGGGTCCCGGAACGCGGACCGCGGAGTCTCCAAGGACCTCGCGGATGTCCTTCTGGGCCGGGATCAGTCGGTGCGAGAGGGTGAGGTCCGGGGCGCTTCCCCTGACGTTCCGACGGACCGTTGCTGCGGTGACCCGCCCGCGGTGCGCCCGCGCACTCGGGGCGAGCGTCGCCGGGCTGCGATCAGGTCGCTTCCGGTCGCGTTCAGGCCGCGCCTTCTCCGCGTCCTTCGCCAAGGACTCACCGAACGCGCCGACGACCTTGCGCTCGCCCGGCGAGGCTGCCAAGGCGGACGGCACCGCATGCGGGACGGTCGACCGACCCGACCCGGTCTGGCGTTGCCCGGCAGCGCCTTGCGAGACGGCGACGCTGCCGCCTACGCCGGCCACGGCGGCGAGCAGCATCAAGAAGAACCAGCGGAGGCGGCGCATGGGCGCTCCAGAACAGGGGGACGGGACACACAGCAGCGATGCACCAGCCAACCTAAACGTTGCCTCATGACGGCGCCCGTGCCCGTTCGTCGAGTCCGGTCCTCGACGAATAATCCATGTGTCGCGAGGTCGAATCGATCTATCGCGCGCGATGTGAAGAGTACGTCCACTCGCGGCGCAGGCGAGCGATGTCGCCAATCCACTGGTCGGGCGGATCGCCACTCATACTCGGCCTTCCCCCGAACTGTTTCGACCGTGCGAACCCAGAGTTCGCAAACCTCACCTCAGCGGGACCTGGGCCTCGTGACGCCGCGAAGTGCTGCTCGTGCCGAACCCGTTGTTCGCATCGGCGAGAGCCGCGCCTTCCGCCTCCTGGTGCACCTGCTCGAGCCGGCGCTCCTCACCCCCGCGCCGCCCGCCGCGCCGCCCGCCGCGCCGCCACCCGGTCCCGGACCGCCAGCAGCGCGACCGCCGCCAGGATCGCCAGGAACGGGTCGACCGGGATCCGGTAGCGCGGCGGACCGAGCAGCGGGACGACGCCCAGGAAGAGCACGACCGGGACGAGCCACAGCCACAGCGGGCCCCGGTCCCGGCCGCGGCGGACGAGCAGGACCGCGCCGGCGATCGCCGCGGCGAGGAGCACGAGGAAGGCCGCGACCGACGGGCCCCAGGTCCACCGCGGCATGCCCATCTCGCGGAACGAGCCGCCGCTCGCGCGCTCGGTGGCGGTCGTGAGGTGCAGCAGCTGGCGCGCGTGGATCACCGTGGCGGAGACGACGAACCCCGGGTGGTCCCAGGCGAAGCGCAGCGCCCGGTCGCGGAGGTCGGCGTCGACGGCCGCCTCGTCCGTCCCCGGGCGATGGAAGACGACCTGCAGGCTCGGGACGTCCATCGGCACGCGCCAGGCCGCCCGGTACGGCCCGGGCTGCGCGGACTCCGGGTTGTAGGCGCCGGCGAGCGTGAAGCCCGACTGCGTCCCCAGCGGCGAGAACGACCCGAACACCGCGGCGTTGCGCACCGTCCACGGCGCCAGCGCGAGCGCGAGCCCCACGAGCAGCACGACCGGGTCCGACCACCGGCGCCGCGGCAGCCACGCGGCCGCGAGCAGGGGCAGGACCGCGATCGCCCCGTTGGTCCGGGTCAGGACCGCGAGGCCGAGCAGCACCCCGGCCGCCGCGACCCACCGCGCGTGCGGCGCGTCGCGGTGGCGGACCGCCGCCCACACCGCGCCGAGCAGCAGCGGCACGAAGAGCGACTCGGCGGTCAGCCCGCCGCCGACCCAGACCAGGCTCGGCAGGACCGCGGCGATCCCCGCCGACCACAGCGCGAGCCGCGCGTCCCAGACGCGCCGCACGATGCCCCAGAGCAGCGCCACCGCGACCGTCCCGAGCACGCCGCCGACGAGGCGGGCGACCTGCCAGTGCACGCCGAGGACGTCGTAGACCCCCGCCAGGAGGTACGGATAGCCGGGAGGCCGGAGCGCCGCGGCGCCCGTCGGGTCGGCGAAGGTCGACGGCGGGTACGTGCCGAAGTGCTGGAGGAACCGGGCGATCCGGTCGTAGTCGGCGGGGTCGCCGAAGGGCGCGTAGCCCGGGGTCGCGACCACGATCGCCGCGCGGATCGCCAGCGCGACGGCCAGGACCACCCAGAGCGGACCGTGCACCCGCAGCGGCCTGCGGTCGACGAGGGAACGGTGGGTGATGCCCGTCACGTACCCCGGACGCTACCCGGGCGCACCCGGCCCTCGCGGCGCGCCGTCGCCGGCCGCCCGTCCTGCCCCCGGGCCCGGCCGCGGGACCCCGAGTCACAGGACCCCGCGATCCGGCGGCCGGCCCGCCGCCGGCTACTTCGGCCCGACGTAGTGCAGGTACAGGCCGCCGCCGGTGCAGGTGAAGGCGAGGTAGTTGTAGCGGCTGCTCACGGTCACGTCCGCGACGGTGCCCTGGCCCGCCGGGCAGGCGCCCTGCGGGATGTCGTAGCCGCCGCGGCGGTGGGTGGCGTCGAGCAGGCTGACCTCGAGGCACGCGTGGTCGCGGTTGCCGAAGACGACGGCGCTGCCGCCGACGTTGACCGCCACCGAGGACCCCGTGGAGGTGCCCATGCGCTGGATGTTGCGCTTCTTGCCGTCGAGGGCCGCGCGGAACGCGCCGTTGCCGGTCTGGAAGGCGATCGCGCGGACGAAGCCCAGGCGCTGGCGGGAGTCCGGGACGCCGCCGTCGGCGACCGGGTTGGTCCCGCGGACGACGCCCTTGACGCCGCCCTTCAGGTTCACCACGTAGATGTAGCCGCTGCGCTCGTACGCGGCCTGGGCGCCGTTGAGCGTCGTGGTCACGTTGCGGATGCCGGGCGCGAGCACGAGGCGGTGGACGCGGCCCTCGTCCTCGACGTAGAGGCCGCGGTCGGTGGCGACGTAGACGACCTTCGAGTCGCCCGAGATCGCGACGCTCGCCGCCGCGCCGGGGACCTTGACGCGGCGCGTGCTGCCGCCGCGGGTGCCGGTCACGAACGCGCTGGTGCCCGTCGGGTTGCCACCGGCGGCGAGGTTCGTCGCGGTGGACAGGAACGCGACCTTGCGCGGGCCCTTCGGCCGGTCGTTGCGGCCGGTGTAGCCCGAGATCGACGGCGAGAACGAGTCGCCGTCGGCGGGCGCGCCGCCGAGGCCGTCGGAGAGCAGGCGCGTCGGCCCGACCTTCCAGTTGTTCGCCAGGCGGGTCATCTTGCCGGTGCGCTGCACCGCGTAGACGTTGCGGCGGCCGGGCGTGACGATGCCGGCGGTGCTGGTCGTCGTCGAGACGTAGGCGACGAAGCGGTTGCGGCGGCTGTCGCGCGAGAAGACCGGCTCCGACGCCACCCCGTCGGGCACCGCGTGCGCCGGGGTCCGGCCGAGCAGGCGCTGCTTGGCGAAGAGGTTGCGGCCGCTGGCGTAGTGCTTCGCGCACCGGCCGGCCTTCAGGGCCCGTGGTGTGGCCTGGTCGCCGGCGCTCGCGGGACCGTCGGCCGCGGCCGAGATCCCGAGCGGGACCAGCGTGGAGCCGACCCCCACCGCGACGGCGACCGTCGCGAGGCGCCGGCGGGCCGGAGGGGAGCTGATGGGGACACGCACGCGTCGCATGGTCCTTCCCTTCGGCCGAGGTCGCGAAGATCCACACCCCGCCCGGCCCGGATCGACCAGATGTCCACGACGCTCGACATCTCGCGGATGAGCGCGGCGGATCCCGGCGGGCCGACGGGCCCCCGCCCCTTCCGTGACCGCCGAGGCGCCACCTCGGCGCGACCGCGCCACGAACGAGACCCGCATCTCGACACCGGCGGACCACTGAGCGCCCCGTCTCACACGGCCCGCATCACATGTGGGGTACAACCAGTATTCCTCCCCCGCAGGGACACCCCGACCGGAGACCTGCATGAGTCCTCGCTTCACCACGAACATCGCGCTCGCGACGCTGGGCGGCCTGCTGCTGACCGCGTCGCTGGCGTTCGGCGTCCAGAACGCGTCCTGGATCGCCCTCGGCGTCGGCGCCGCCGCCTTCGCCGTCGCGGCCGTCGGCTTCCCCGCCCTCGACCGCGGCGCGCCACAGCGCCGCGTCGACGCGGTCGTCGCCCTGATCGGTGCCTGGACGGTCGTCGAGTCCCGCGTCTTCGACGACAGCCTGCTCCGCTGGGTCTCGTTCGGCTCCGGCGCCGCGTTCTGCGTCCTCGCCGCCTTCGGCCTGCTGCTCCACGAGCGCGAGCGGGAGCGCCGGATCGCCGCGCTGTCCGCGACCGCGGACCCGCGTGCCGACCAGCACCGCAACGGCACGGGCGCCCGCTCGGCCGTCCCCGCCCCGGGAGTCGCCGCATGAGCTCCGTCACCGCCCCCGCGCCGCCGGACCGCCACCACAGCACCGGCTGGCAGATCCGCGGCTTCCTCGCCGACAGCTACTGGTCGGCCGCCGTCCTCGTCGTCCTGGCGCTGGTCCCGTACCTCGTGCTCTCCACGACCGTCGGCGCCGTCGGCGCGTCGGTCGGCCGCGACGTCGGCCTCGGCGAGCAGGCGATGTCCCTGACCAACGGGATGAGCAACGCCGCCTACGCGGTCGGCGCCGTCGTCGCGCTCCAGCTGACCGTGCACCTGCGCGGTCGGCGACTGCTCGTCGGCTACGCCGCGACCTTCGTCATCGGCTCGGTCCTCGCGGCTTGGGCCCCGACGTCCGGCCTCTTCGTGGCCGGCCGCATCCTGCAGGGCGCGACGACCGGCCTGATGCTGATCGCCGCCGTCCCGCCGCTGGTCATCGGCTGGCCCCCCAAGCGCCTGACGTCGACGGCGATCGTCATGAACATGGGCATCTTCGGCGCGGTCGCGCTGGGCCCGGTCATCGGCGGCGCCGTGGCCGGCGCGGGCGAGCACGCCTGGCGCCCGCTGTTCTGGCTCGTCACGGCCTTCGGCACCGGCGCGTTCCTGCTGACGCTCCTGACGTTCCACGACCAGGACCCGTCCAACCCGAACGCCCCGTGGGCGCCGGGCGCGCTGCTGCTCGCCGGCGCCGGCTGCGGCGCGACGTTCTTCGGCTCGGCCGAGCTGACGTCCCACCCGCTCGTCAGCACCTGGGTGCTCCTCCCGCTGCTGCTCGGCATCTCGCTGATCGTCGCGCTGGTGCTCCAGCAGTACCACGCCAAGCGCCCGCTGATGCCGGTCCGGCAGCTGTCCAGCACGTTCCCGGTCGTCGGCATCATCGTCGCGATCACGGCCGGCGCGTCGTCGGTCGCGGTGATCGAGCTGACGCAGGGCGCGCTCCTGGCCAAGGGCACCGACCCGGGCCACGTCGGCACGCTGTTCTGGCCGCAGTTCGTCGGCGCCGTCCTGGCCGCCGGCCTGTTCGGGATCCTCTTCCACACCAAGTGGACGAAGGTCATCGCGCTGTCCGGTCTCGTCTGCATCGCCGGCGCGGCCGCGATCCTGACCGGCGTCGGCAACGGCGGCGAGGGTCTCGTCTGGGTCGGCTCGGGCCTCCTGGGCTTCGGCGTCGGCGCGTCCGTCGCGCCCGCCCTGTTCATCGCCGGCTTCTCGCTGCCGTCCAACAACGTGCCGCAGATCTTCGCCCTGATCGAGCTCCTGCGCGCGGTCGCCGCGTTCAGCGTCGCGCCGATCCTGGCGCACGTCGCGCTCACCGTCGGCGACACCCCGGCGGCGGGCACCAGCACGGCGATCTGGATCTGCCTCGGCATCGCCGCGGCGGGCGCGTTCGTCGCGGTCTACCTGTTCGTCCTGGCGCGCGCGAAGCCGCACCACCCGAACATCGACCGTTGGCTCAGCGGCGAGGAGCCGGCGTTCGACTCCCCCGCCCTGGCGGCCGCGATCCGCGGGCTGCCGAGCGACCCGCACGGCCACTCGGACTACCCGGGCTCGGCGCGCGAGGGCGCCCCGCGCGCCGTGGTCGGCGCCGGGGACTGAGGGCACGGGGGGCCGGGGGCGGCCGGCCGCCGCACCGCGGGCCGGCCCCCCGCCCCCCGGGGGCGGGCGCCGGC
>NZ_JBFAPC010000136.1:0-15234 GCF_040675535.1 Patulibacter sp. NPDC049589
GCCGCGGGGGCGGCCGGGCCCGCGGGCGACCCCGCCGCCCGCGCGGAGTCGCCGACCGACGACGGCCCCGAGGGCTGGACGTGGGCCGTCCTGGCGGCCGCGATCATCGGCGCCGCGGCGCTGGGCTGGGCGCTCGTGAACGCCACGGGCCGCATCCAGTGGCTCACGCCGCTCGGGCACTCGATGGGCGAGGCCGGCTGGCGGATCAGCCTCCGCTGGGCCGAGTTCCGCGACTGGATGCGCTTCGGCTCCGGACGCTGAGGCGGACGTCCGGGCCTGCCCGGACGTCGTCGCGGAGGCCTCCGGGCCAGCCGCTCCCGGCTCCGCACCCAACGCCCGGATCTCCAGTCCTGGACTGGAGATCCGGCCTCCGTCGCGATAGAATGGACGAACGGTCGCGGTCCTCCCGGGCCCGCGACCGGGCGACGCCGATGACCGTCGTTCGGCCACCTCCGCGCGGCGGGTGCCGGTGGACGGTGGGCACTCCGTCCATGGCCATGGGTTCGATGGACGCACTGGACGGATCGCATTCCGAATTGTCTTTTCGCCGGTGTTTGCAGGCGATCCGGCGACCGGTCCGGCCCGTAGGGCCCCGAGCGCCACGGTTCCGTCGGCCGAGTACGTCAAGGTGTCCGTCCGTCGCCCCTGTGACTCGTCACGGGAGCCCGGGAATGGACTTCACCCGGACGGTCCGGCGCGCTCCGCGGAGCAGCGCCACGTGACCTCCGGGACGCAGCACCAGCACGGCAATCCCGAAGGAACGTAGGCAGGCATGGAACCGGCGAACTCCCCCATCATCAGCGACCGACGCGCGGACCAGGCGCTCACGGTCAGTCGCCGGTTCACGACGCCCGGCGTCCATCCCTTCGATCAGGTCGAGTGGGAGCTCCGCGACGCCGTCATCGGCAACCCGGAGAAGCCCGCCTTCGTCCAGCGCGGCGTCGAGTTCCCGACGTCCTGGTCACAGAACGCGACGAACATCGTCACGCAGAAGTACTTCCGCGGCCAGGTCGACACCCCGGCCCGCGAGAGCTCCGTCCGCCAGATCGTCAGCCGCGTGGCCGGCACGATCGCCGAGTGGGGCCGCTCGCTGGCCTACTTCTCGACGGAGGAGGACGGCGACGCCTTCGAGGCCGAGCTGACCTACATCCTGCTCAACCAGCTCGCCGCGTTCAACTCGCCGGTCTGGTTCAACGTCGGGTTCGAGGAGTCGCCGCAGTGCTCGGCGTGCTTCATCCTCTCCGTCGACGACTCGATGGACTCGATCCTGGAGTGGAACACCAAGGAGGGCCGCATCTTCCGTGGCGGCTCCGGCTCCGGCATCAACCTGTCGAACATCCGCGGCTCGATGGAGCCCCTGTCCAAGGGCGGTACCGCCTCGGGCCCCGTCTCGTTCATGCGCGGCGCGGACTCCTGGGCCGGCACGATCAAGTCCGGCGGCAAGACCCGCCGGGCGGCGAAGATGGTCGTCCTCGACGTCGACCACCCCGACATCCTCGAGTTCGTGCAGTGCAAGGCGAAGGAGGAGGACAAGGCCGAGGCCCTGGCGAAGGCCGGCTTCGACATGTCGATCGACGGTGACGGCTTCACGTCGATCCAGTACCAGAACGCGAACAACTCCGTCCGCGTCTCCGACGACTTCATGCAGGCCGTCGTCGACGACGGCGAGTGGCAGACGACGCCGCGCAACAAGGAGGTCGCCGACGTCAAGACGCCGAGCTTCCGCGCGCGCCAGCTGATGGACGAGATCGCCAAGGCCGCCTGGCGCTGCGCCGATCCGGGCATCCAGTACGACACGACGATCAACCGCTGGCACACGTCGCCGAACTCGGGCCGCATCAACGCGTCGAACCCGTGCTCGGAGTACATGCACGTCGACGACTCGGCCTGCAACCTCGCGTCGATCAACCTCATGAAGTTCCGTCGTCCCGACGGCACCTTCGACGTCCCGATGTTCGAGCACACGGTCGACGTGCTGCTGCTCGCGCAGGAGATCATCGTCGGCCCGTCGAGCTACCCGACGGAGAAGATCGGCGAGAACGCCCGTCGCTTCCGCCAGCTCGGCCTCGGCTACGCCAACCTCGGCGCGCTCCTGATGTCCAAGGGCATGCCGTACGACTCCGACCACGGCCGCGCCACCGCCGCCGCGATCACCGCCCTGATGACGGGCCGCGCGTACCGCCGCTCCGCCGAGATCTCGGCGGCCATCGGCCCGTTCGAGGCCTACGAGGAGAACCGCGAGCCGCACAACGCGGTCATGCGGATGCACCGCGACGCGTCGTACGAGATCGACGACGTCGACGCCGGCGACATCCCGCTGCTGAAGGCCGCCCAGCGCTCCTGGGAGGAGGCCGTCGAGCTCGGCGAGCAGCACGGCTACCGCAACGCCCAGGCGACCGTCCTGGCGCCGACCGGCACCATCTCCTTCCTCATGGACTGCGACACGACCGGCATCGAGCCGGACTTCTCGCTCGTCAAGTACAAGGAGCTCGTCGGCGGCGGCAACATGGTCATCGTCAACCGCACGGTGCCGCTGGCGCTGAAGGAGCTCGGCTACTCGCCCGAGCAGGTCGACCAGATCATCGCCTTCACCAACGAGCACGGCTCGATCATCGGCGCGCCCGGCCTCAAGGACGAGCACCTCTCGGTGTTCGACGTCGCCGTCGGTGCCCGCGCGATCTCGCACATGGGCCACATCAAGATGATGGGCGCCACGCAGCCGTTCCTCTCGGGCGCGATCTCGAAGACGGTCAACATGCCCAAGACCGCCACGGTCGAGGACATCGCCGAGGCCTACACCGAGGCCTGGCGCCTGGGTGTCAAGGCCCTGGCCATCTACCGCGACGGCTCCAAGACGGCGCAGGCCCTGCGCACGGACGCGCAGGACGACGACGTCGTGGCGCAGGAGCAGGTCGACGAGATCGTCGCCAAGGCCGTCGGCAAGGCCGTGGCCGAGACCGAGGCCCGCCTGCGCGCCGAGCTCGGCCCGCAGCGCCGCCGCATGCCGCGCGAGCGCCAGTCGATCACGCACAAGTTCTCGATCGGCGGCCACGAGGGCTACATCACGGCGGGCAAGTACGAGGACGGCTCCGTCGGCGAGATCTTCCTCACCGACATCGGCAAGGAGGGCTCCGCCGTCCGCGGCATGATGAACTCCTTCGCCACCTCGGTGTCGATCGCCCTGCAGTACGGCGTGCCGCTCGAGACGCTCGTGCGCAAGTTCGCGTACATGCGCTTCGAGCCGGAGGGGATCACCACGAACCCCGAGATCCCGTTCGCGAAGTCCATGCCGGACTACTTCATGCGCTGGCTCGCCAGCCGCTTCCTGGACGCCGACATCCAGGAGGAGCTCGGCATCCGGACCGACGCCGTGCGCCACCGCCAGAACGCGCAGGACGTCGTCCAGGGCGGTGGCGACACCGCCCGCCCGGTGGCCGGCAACGGCACGGCCGTGACGGCCTCGGCCGGCACGGTGACCCCGCCCGCGAGCGGCCAGCCGGCCCTGAACGCCGCGACGGACACCCCGCCGGTCGTCCCCGCGCGCGTCCAGGCCAAGGGCCCGGACATCGAGCTCGGCCCGGTCTGCGGCGACTGCGGCGGCATGATGCAGCGCACCGGCGCGTGCTACACGTGCTCCAGCTGCGGCAACAACACGGGCTGCGGTTGAGGGTCCGCCCCACAGTCGGCCGCCCGGGCGGCGGCTGACCTGAGCAGGACCGCGACGGGCGCCGAGAGGCGCCCGTCGTGCGTCCGCGCCGGCTCGGCGACGCGGCCCCGGCGGGGGTTCGTCCGGCGGGATCGACGGACGCGGTCTCCGGCGGCGGTCAGCCCTGCGCGTCGACGCCGCTGGCCGCGCGGAGCATCAGCGGGCGGATCGTCTCCCAGCGGGCGTCGACGTCGTCGACACCGGTGATCGGGACGAGCACGACGAGACCGCGCATCATCGCCTGCGTACCGTCCACGAAGGCCCGGAGCCCCGGGTCGGCCGCCTCGGGCGCCAGGTGCTCGGCGGCCGCGACGATGGCGTCGGTGACCCGCTCCTCGAGCTGGCGGATGACCCCCGCCAGCTCCGGCGCGTTCCAGGCCGCGATCCAGAGGTTGCCGATGGCGAGTCCGGCCGGCGACTTGTAGCGCGCCCAGAGGCCGTCGAGCAGCTCCGCGCGGTCCAGCGGCCCGCGCGGCTCGCGCTGCGCGTCGGCGAGGACCTCCTCGATCAGGCGCACGCCGATCAGCGACATCGCCTCCGACAGCAGCTCCTCGCGAGTCCCGAAGTGATGCATCACCGTGCTCTGCGCGACGCCGGCGCGCTCGGCCACCGCGCGGGTGGTCAGCGTGGCGTAGCCGTCGTCGACGAGCCCCGCCATCGCGGCGTCGAGCACCCGCGCGCGGGTCGCAGCGCGACGCTCGGCCTGCGTCGGCCGCCGCGGGGTGGTCTCCATCGGCATCGGGGCAACGTACCACCGGCTCCGAGCTCCGACGGCGGCCGCCGAATCCATCGATCACGTGATCAATACATATTGATCGCGTGATCGACAAGTGCTACCTTCGGCGTACGGGCTGCGTGATGGCCGACACCCTTCGCCCCTGAGGTGCGACATGAGATCTGACCGAGACGACGTCGACCGGGCGGCCTCGACATGAGCGCGGACGCGGACACCGCGGGAGCGGGTGACGGGTTCGGGCTCTCCGACCTCGTCGGCCGCTGCCTGGCCGCCGTGCTCGCCGTCGCCGTGGTCGCGATCTTCGTGGGAGCGACGGTCCTCTGGACCCGGTGGGTCACGGGGTTCCTGCCCGGCCTGGGGTACGTCACGACCCCGATGTGCATGTACGTGCTGTCGATCGGGCTGATTCCGGCGCTCGGGGTCATCCACCGGCTGTGGGTGAGCGGCGACGTCGCCAAGCGCGAGGAGGACGCCAAGCGCGCCGACCGCGACCGCCTGCGGACGACGCTGCTCCACGCCCCATCCGGCACGGGGCGCGAGGTCCACGCCCACGACCTCCCCGAGCACGTCCTGCGGGGCGAGAGCGACGCCGAGCTGCGGCGTCGCCGCCGGGCGCAGCGCTGACGGCGGTCCCGACCCGGTCCCGTCCGGCCGCCCGATGCGGCGCGTCGCCACCACTCCTGGCGCCCGCGCACCGAGCGGGCGTCGCCGCCTCCTCCACCTCGTGGACAGGGTTCACCAACGCTGGGACGCTGCCCGCTCACCCCGTACGCAAGGACCCTTCCCGTGCCCGCATCCCGGACCGCGACCCTGCTCGCCGCGGTCGCCCTCGCCGCCGTGCCGACCACCGCGTCGGCCGCGTCGAAGCACCGATCATCGACCGGCCTCCAGGCGTTCTTCACCTACAGCGTGACGTTCCAGGGCTCCGGGACGTTCTCGTCCACGCACACCAGCGACGGCCTGACGGCGACGACCGACGCATCGTTCCGGTGGGCCACGCCCTACGAGCACGTCCTCGTCCCGCGGGTGAAGAACCCCACGCAGACCGGGTTCCCCGCCTTCAAGCACGGCGCGGTCGGGACCGGCACGTGGAAGATCGTCTCGCCGAACACCGACGACAGTGGCTGCGAGGGCGCCGGCACGCTCGGCCGCACGGGGCTCCCGGGCGGCGGCGGGGGCATCGCCACCGACGGCGGCCTCACGCTCAAGCGGGTCAAGGGCGGCCTGCAGGTGACGGCGCTGGCGGCCGACGGCTTCTCGACGGCGTCGGGCGGCGGCGACGGCTCGTCGGCCTGCCATCCGGCCGACTTCTGGCACGACGTGATCCTGACCTCGGGCGTCGGCCAGTCCGACGGCAGCGCCCCGGCCCTGACGGGCCTGACGAAGATCACGCCGAAGGACCTGAAGAGGGCCTCGTTCACGAAGACGGTGCTGATGCCACCGTCCGAGGCGCCGCCGAGCGACTGCGGCAGCGACGCGTCCAACGGCGTGACCTGCACCCAGTCCTACTCGTGGACGGGCCGCCTGACCTTCATCAAGAAGCAGACCAAGCGCGCCAGGCACTGAGGCCCGGCGCCGGCGCTCACTCGGCGGGCCGCATGAAGACGATCGCGTCGACGGTGATGTCCAGCACGACCTCGCCGTCGTCACCGGTCAGTTGCGAGACGACCCAGACGACCGACCGGCCGCGCTCCGGGCGGTGCTCGACGCGGTCGATGCGGGCCTTCCCCGTCAGCGTGGTGCCGGGCTTGACGGGACGGCGGAAGCCGACCTGGAAGCCGCGCCCGCCGACGCCCGAGGTCTGCGACCACAGGGCCGCCGCCGCGAGCCGCTGGTAGACGGCGAGCGTGTGCAGGCCGCTCGCGATGACGCCTCCGTGCGGGCCGGAGGCGGCGTGCTCCGGGTCGGTGTGGATGGGCAGCGGGTCCCACTCCCGGGCGTAGGCGAAGACGTCGGCCTCGGTCATCGTCCACGTCCCGAACGGGAACTCGCGCCCGGGCGTCAGGTCTTCGGCGTACAGCAACGGGGTCCTCCGCGGTCCGGTCCAGGGACCCCACCGTGACCGACTCCGGTCGTGGGCGCAATGACCTGCGAGGTCACCGCGGGTCGGGAGTCCGCGCCGCGCCGCCGCGGATCGACCGACCCGCCCGGGCGCCGTGGTCGATCCGGCTCGCTCAGCGCCGGAGCGCCGCCGGCACGCGGAACGTGCGCCGCGCGGCGACCGGGTGGCCGACGCCGTCGGTCCCGGTCACCCGCAGCGTTCCCCGGGCGTCGCGGAGGCGCCGGGTCCAGCGCAGCGACCGGCAGGTCGCCTCCGGGCCGAGGGGCACCACCCGCCCGCGGGTCAGCACCCGGCGGCGGGCGCCGGTGACGGCCAGGCGCGCGGCGACCGTACCGCCGACGGTGTGGGCACAGACGCGGAGGTGCCCACGCGTCGGGCGGGACCTGGTGATCACCACGACGGCCTGCGGACGAAGGCTCACGGCCCGGCGCACCCGGCGGGTCGTCGCCCCGGGGGTGAGCTGCTGCGCCGCGTCCGGCGGCCCGAGGTCGACGACGAAGCGGATCCGGCCGGCGGGGTCGGGGACCACCGAACCGGCGGTCGCCCCGGCGAGGTCCACGCGAGGCACGCCCGCGAACGACGGCGGCGACGTCACCGTCGTGAGGCCTGAGCCGGTGAGCGTCAGGCCACTCGCGCCGGCGTCGTCGAGCCGCAGGAACTCCGCCGCGCGCCGGCGGTCGGCGGCGACGTGCCAGCCCCAGATGTCGAAGTCCGGCTCGATCGACGAGTACGAGAACGACGCCGGGACGGGCCGCGGATGGGCGAGAACCGTCTGGAACTGCCGCAGCACGTCGACGATCTGGCGCTGGAAGTTCTCCGGGGTGTGGCAGCCGCTGCCGTAGTCCTTCCAGGCGTGCGGGATCCCGGCCGACACGAGCGTGCGATGGAAGCTGACGCTCGCCGCGTACACGCCCGCCTCGACGACGCAGGAGACGGTGTCGGCGGACAGCAGCTGCTCGCCGATGCCCGGGTTCGGGAGGCCGTCGGCGGTCCGCACCTGGAGGTCGAGGTCACGGAGGTTGCCGGCGAGGTCGGTGGGGTTGTGGCCCCGCCAGCGGATCTCCTGCGTCGCGCGCGGGCCGTAGATGGCGTCGACCGGCCCGCCGTCGAACGTCGAGCTGATCGAGAGGACCGCGCCGGTGGGGACGAGGCTGTTGTCCACCACGCCCGAGATGCTCGCGACGGCGGCGTAGCGATCCGGGTGGCGGGCGGCGAGCATCACCGCGCCGTAGCCGCCCATCGAGACCCCGGCGATCACCCGCTGGGAGCGGTCGGCGATCGTGCGGAAGCGGCGGTCGATCAACGCAATCAGCTGGTCACTGACGTAGGTCTCGAACTTCGGCGCTCCGAACGCCCCACCGTTGTACCAATCGCTCCAGTAGCTGCCGTTGTCGCCGTCGGGCGAGACCACGATCGACGGGTAGCCCTCGGTCAGCTTCAAGCCGCCGACGATGTCGTTGAACGCGCGATCGTTGTTCATGGTGCCCGCCAGGAAGTACGTCACCGGCCAGCGCCGGTCGGGCTGCGCGTCGTAGCCGGCCGGCAGGTCGACCGTCACCCGCGTCGGGGCGGCGAGCGCAGGCGTGGAGACCTGGAGCTCGACGACCCGAGCGCTCACGCGTCGCTCCGAGACGATCTGTGCATCGGCCGCGTGCGCCGTCGCCGTGCAGACGGCCCACAGGGCCAGCGCGACGGCGACGACCGCGCGGCGGCGGCCGGCGAACGGGCGGGACGGGGCTGATCTCGACATGCCGTGGGTCTCCGTGCTGGCTCCGCGGGGCCCGCCGTGGCAGACGAACCGGGAGCCGTTGGTGCGGTGTCCCGACGCGACGGGGCGACGAGCCGGGACAGCGCGAACCTACCACCGGTCACAACGTGATCGGGGACGGGGACGGCGCGACGATCCGCCAAGGCGGTGGCGGGACGGGCCGGCCTCCCGGACCCGGTAGAACATCCCCCAGATGTCCGAGCGCGAGCGGCCCCGCATCCTCCAGAAGCTCGAGGCGCGGCGGGAGGCGTACCAGGAGCGCGGACTGCTCTACCGCGCCGTCTGGGTGATCGCGGGCGTCATCGTCGTGGTCGCCGGCGTCGCGATGATCGTCTTCCCGGGCCCCGCGGTCGTGGTGATCCCGCTCGGGCTCGCGATGCTGTCGTTCGAGTTCGCGTGGGCGCAGCACCTGCTCGACAAGGGCGTCGACGGCGGCCTGCAGGTCAAGGACAAGATCGTCGGCGCGGACCGCCGGGTGCAGGCGTTCGGGGCGATCGCGGTCGTGCTCGGGATCGCCGCCGCGGTCTGGGTCGCGGTGGCGATCCTGACCTGACGGGCCCGCGCGCCGGTCCTCGGCGCGGCGCTTCCGCCGCCTGGCGATGCGCACGCCCGACCGCGGGGTCCCTCGACCCGCTCGCCGGCCCGCGCTCCGTGCCCCGCCGGCGTCCGGCCGTCAGGCCGTCAGGCCACCCGCGTCCGGCGGCACGTCCACCGCGTGCGCGCGCAGCGCCTCGATCGGGACGTCGTCGAGCACGCGCTCGTGGGTCGCGGCGAGCACCACGTAGGCCGCGGCACCGGCGTCGTGGGCCCGCAGCCAGTTCGGGGCCGTCACGCACCAGCGGTCGCCGGGGCTCAGGCCGGCGAACAGGTACCGCGGCATCGGGGTGCTCAGGTCGTTGCCGATGGAGCGCTGGTGCTCCAGGAACTCGGTCGTCACGACCGCGCAGATCGTGTGCCGTCCCCGGTCCTGCGGACCGGTGCGACAGCAGCCGTCGCGGAAGAAGCCGGTCATCGGCTCGGTCCCGCACTCCTCCAGCGGGCCGCCCAGGACGTTGCGCTCCCCGGTCACCGCCGGAGTATCCCGCGTTCGAGGACGTCGCCGACGCCGGGCGGACGCTCGCCGACGCGGTCGTCTCGCGCGGCGGGGCGCTGCTCAGCGAGCTCTTCCCGTCCCCCGCGGTCACGGGGCGCGACGGCCAGCACCAGCTGGTCGTCGCGATCGCCGGCATCACGGCCGAGCAGCTCGAGGCCTCCCGCGAGATCGTCTCGATCACCAGGGACACCGGCATGAGCGCGATCGCCGGCCTGCGGACCACCGCCTGCGCCGGCGTCGCCGCGGCGGACGAGTCGCGTCCGCTGGACCTCGGCGCCCTGGTCGCGGGCCTCCGCCGCGACGATCCCGGGCCGGCCTGAGCCCGGCCCGGGCGCCGGACGGGCCGCATCGGGCCTTGCTTCGGTCCGGCGACTGCGTTAGAACCCGGAGGGGACAACCGGAACCCGTTCCAAGGAGTCCCCCAGTGGCCGTCCACCTCACCCCCGAAGAGCTCGCCGACGCGGTCGGCGTCAAGCGGGTCGACATCATCGCCACCTGCGTCCAGCTCGGAGTGCCCGTCTACCAGGGCCGCATCGACCGGACGCTCTTCCAGGCGGCCGTCGAGGGAAGTCGCGACGACTTCGACGACGCCCTGGAGCACCACGACCCCAACTGGCAGCTGCACTAGCCGCGCCCGTCTCCCGCGGGCCCGGCCCCGCCGCAGGATCAGGGCGCTCCTGCCGCGGACGCCACCCCGCCCGGAGACGCCGAGCCATGGCGACCATCGACCCCGACACCGTCCGGGCGCTCTGTCTGGCCCTGCCCGAGGCCGAGGAGCGCACGAGCCACGGCAACCCCGCGTTCTTCGCCGGGCCGAAGGGCAAGATGTTCGCCGCGCACCTCGTCGACCACCACGGCGACGGCCGGGTCGCGGTCTGGCTCGCGGCCCCCGAGGGCGCCCAGGAGGCGCTCGTCGACGGCGAGCCGGACCGGTTCTTCGTCCCGCCCTACGTCGGGCACCGCGGCTGGATCGGCGTGCACCTCGACCGCGGGATCACCCGCGACGAGATCCGCGAGCTCGTCGCCGACGCCTTCGTCACCGTGGCGACGCGCCGCCTGGGGCGGCTCGTCGAGGACCCGGGCCCCTGACCCGCGGCCGGCGCACCGGTCGCCGACGGCCGATACCGACTCAAGATGGCCGACGATGGACCGGCCCCCACAGTCGGCCGGGCCGAGCCGGTGGGGCGCGGTCGATACCGGACACCGTCTGGCCGGTGATCGACCGACCCCCGTCCTTCGCGGGCGCAGGCCGGTGGGGCGCGGTCGATACCGGACACCAGGTGGCCGGTGATCGACCGACCCTCGACCGACCCCCGTCCTTCGCGGGCGCAGGCCGGTGGGGCGCGGTCGATACCGGACACCAGGTGGCCGACCTTCGACCGACCCCATCCGCCCCTCGAAGCTCGCCCCCGCCGCCGGCGGCCGGCCCGAACCCGCGGCCGACCGCCGGCGCGGTTCGGGGGTCAGTACGCCCGCGCGACGACCGCCAGCACGCCCGGCTCGTCCGGGTCAGACAGCGAGCCGTCGGCGCCGACGAGACAGCGGACGGTGACGCCCTGCTTGGCGAGCGTCTCCTCGCCCTCCAGCCCGAGCGTCGCCCACGGGATGCGGGCGAAGCCGTTCCCGGCGGCCGCCAGGGCGTCCTCCACGGTCTCGACGTCGACCGTGCGCTCGGTGCGGCGGGCCAGGGCCTCGTCGTACAGGCGCTGGTGCTGACCGTCGAGGACCTCGACGGTGCGGGCGACGAGCTCGGTCAGCGGGACGGAGGTCTTCGAGCGGTCGACGCGGTCGGCGATCGTGGCCTCGCCCTTGTCGATGTCGCGCTTGCCGAGCTCGATGCGGATCGGGGCGCCCTTGAGCTCCCAGTCCGTCGCGCGGCGGCCGAAGCCGCGGTCGACGCGGTCGTCGAGCTCGACGCGGACGCCGCGGCCGAGCAGCTCCTGCACGGTGGCGCGGGCGGCCGCGGCGACGGCGTCGTCCTCGGCGAGCTGCATGACGACGACCTGCGTCGGCGCCGCGCGCGGGGAGATCCGCATGCCGTGGTCGTCGCCGTGAACCATGATCGCCGCGCCGAGCAGGCGCGTCGACACGCCCCACGAGGTCTGCCACGGGTGCTGCATCTCGCCGTTCTGGTCCTGGAAGCGGATGTCGAACGCCTTGGCGAAGTTCTGGGCGAGCTCGTGGCTCGTGCCCATCTGCAGCGCCTTGCCGTCGCCCATCATGCCCTCGCAGGTCCAGGAGCGGATGGCGCCGGCGAACGTCTCCTTGCGCGTCTTCAGGCCCGGGATGACCGGGATGCCCATGACGTCGACCATCACCGAGCGGTACACGTCCTCGAGGATCTGCAGCGCGTACGCCCGGGCCTCGTCGGCGGTGGCGTGGGCGGTGTGGCCCTCCTGCCAGAGGAACTCGGTGGTGCGCAGGAACAGGCGCGGGCGGAGCTCCCAGCGCACGACGTTGGACCAGTTGTTGATCCGCAGCGGCAGGTCCTTGTAGCTGTTGATCCACTTGGAGAACGAGCTGTTGATGATCGTCTCGGACGTCGGCCGGATGACGGCGGGCTCCTCGAGCTCCTTGCCGCCGCCCTGCGTGACGATCGCGAGCTCGGGCGCGAAGCCCTCGACGTGCTCGGCCTCCTTCTGGAGGTACGACGCCGGGATCAGCAGCGGGAAGTACGCGTTCTGCGCGCCGGCGGCCTTGATCCGGCGGTTGATCTCGCCCTGGAGCTGCTCCCAGAGCCCGTACGCCCACGGGCGGATGACCATCGTGCCGCGGACCGGGCCGTTGTCGGCCAGCTCGGCCTTCGCGACGACGTCCTGGTACCACTTCGGGAAGTCGGTGGCCTGCGGGGTGAGGACGGGCGGCTTCGGCACACGGCGATGATACGGACGATGCCGCGGGCGGCCCCGCGAGGCCCGGGTCCCCGGCCGGTCGGGGACGACACCGGGGCGGGCGAGGCGGTCCGGCACCGGGGCGGCCGGACCGCCGGCACGCATCCGCGGGCGTCCGTCCCGGTCGGACGTCCTACGGGTTCAGGTACGTCCTCAGCCCGGCCTCGGCCCGCTCCCCGATCCGCCGCAGGCCCAGACGCATCAGCGGGTCCAGCAGCCGGAGCGGGCCCTTCAGGCGGATGGTGGCGTCGTAGGTGACCTCGCAGCCCGAGGGCAGCGCCTCGACCGTGATCACGTCGATCGAGACGAGCCAGGCGTTGCTCCCGACGAGGACCACCCGGTGCGGCGAGGCGATCTCGGTGATCCGGTAGTCGATCGCGACGTCCGGACCGGAGGTGTCCTGGATCACCCGGAACCGGCAGCCGGCCTCGCCGATCGTCCCGCCGGTGTGGTCGCACGACGCGACCCCGGGATCCCAGGTCGCGACGGAGCGGAAGTCCGCGAGATCCTCGAACGCGTCCCGGGCGGAACGCCACGAGACGACGGTGCCGGCGTAGTGGGCCATACGGGCACTACGTCGGCGGGAACCCGGCGGACGCCCGCCCGGGAGGACGTCGGTCAGGGCGCCGGCGGTGCCGCGCCGTGCGGCGTCGGGCGCGGCGGACCCGTCGGGCGGTTGCGGCGGGCGACCTCGAGGGCCGCGGCGGCGCGGAACGGCGCCGCGTGGCCGCCGTCGGTCGGGGCGGGCCCCAGCGTCCCCAGGATGTCGAAGAGCGAGCGGGCCGGACGCTGGGGGACGTCGGTCTCGTCGGCGCGGAGGAAGCCGGGGATCTGGGTCATGGAGCCAGTCTGCGCGGCCGCGTCCGCGCGCACCATGGGGATTCCCCCCAATCCTGCCCCCAGGATCCCCGAGGCGACCCGGGGTCCCCACCCCCGGTCTCGCGGCCCGTGCGGCGTCGGGCGACGCCGGCAGGCGCGCCGTGACCTCTCCGGCGCCCGCGCGACTCCCGACGCGCCGACCGCCGGGATCCCCCGTCGCCCGTTACCGCGGCCCACAGGCGGGTAGCGTCGAGGACATGGACGTCGTCATCGTCGGAGGACACGGTCAGATCGCCCGGAAGCTGGGCGCGCTCCTGACGGAACGCGGCGACACGGCCCGAGGGGTGATCCGCAACCCGGACCACGCGGAGGACCTGCGCGCCGACGGGATCGATCCCGTGATCGTGGACCTCGAGGACCCGGACACCACCGGGCAGTCGCTCGCGGGCGCCTTCCGGGGCGCCACCGCCGCGGTCTTCGCCGCCGGCTCCGGCCCCGGCCAGCCCGCGGAGCGCAAGTGGTCGGTCGACCACGGCGGCGTCGTGAAGACGATCGACGCCTGCCGCCACGCCGGCGTCGACCGGATCGTGATCGTGTCCGCCATCGGCATCGACGGCCACATCGAGGGCGACGACGTCTACTCCGAGTACCAGCGCGCGAAGGCCCAGGCCGACGCGGACGTCCGGGCCAGCGGCCTGCACTACACGATCGTCCGGCCCGCGCTGCTGACCGACGAGGAGGGCCACGGTCGCGTGCACGCCGCCCGTCACGTCGAGCGCGGCCCGATCCCCCGCGCCGACGTCGCCGCGACGCTGCTGGCCGTGCTGGACGACCCCTCGACGGTCGGCCGCACCTTCGAGGTCGTCGGCGGCCCCGACGACATCGTCGCGGCGATCGCGGGCCTCAACGCGCTGCCGGACACGGTGGACGCGCAGACCGCCCAGGGCTGACGGAGCGGCTCGACCGACCGCCGCCGCGGGCACGTCGACCAGGAAACGTTCCTGGGAGGTCGAGAACGTGGTGCCGGTGGCCGGCCTCCGGCGGTCGGTCGGGCCCCGCGGGCACGTCGACCAGCAACCCTTCCCGCGAGGTAGCGACCCTGGTGCCGGCCGCACCCCGCAGGCCGCCTACTTGACCTTGACGACCATCTTCATGATCGAGGAGTGGATCGAGCAGTCGATCCGGTACGTGCCCTTCTTCGTGAACTTCTTCGTGTAGGACCCGGTCGTCATCACCTTGGAGTGGAAGTCCTTGGGGCCCTTCACGACCTCGACGTCGTGCTCGGCCTTGCCGACCCAGATCCACTTGACGGTCGTGTTGCGCTTGACCGTCACGCTCGCGGGGCTGAAGTGGAAGTCGTCGACCTCGACGGTCTTCGTGGCGGCGGCGTCGGAGCCTGGCACGGCCAGGACGGCGATGACGGCGACGGTGCTCACGGCGGCCGCGGACGCGGTCAGGATGCGGGTGCGCATGGTGCTCCTCGGGGTGGCGGGCCGCCGGCGGGAGCCGGGGCCTACCTCGAGTACGGAGCACGCGTCGCCCTGGACGCGCCGATGCGACGAAGGTCCCAGTGGCCGGGTCCGACGACCGCGGGATCGCGGTGGCGGGCGACCCGGCCGACGCACGGCGCCGGTCGGGCCGAACGCGCCGGTCGGGCCGAACGCGCCGGTCGGGCCGAACGGGACGCGGAGGGCGCCCGCGGGCGGTCAGCCCTCGTCGCCGTCCTCGTCGTCCAGCGGCTGCAGCTGGGCCAGCAGCTCGGGGAGGACGTCCAGGAAGATCTCGACCTGGTCCTCGGGGACCTCGATCTCGACGCCCTCGAAATGCGAGTGGTCGCCGTGCTCGCGGATCTTCGGCGAGATCGTCGCGCCGGCGATCACGAAGAACGGGCTGTAGGAGAAGTAGGGCAGGCCCTCGAACTCCTCGGGCTCCAGGCCCGTCTCCTCCAGGATCTTCAGGAAGCGGTCCTCGAAGGAGGCTCCCTCGAGCGTGATGGACGCCATCTGGGTCATGCCGACAGTCTGGCAAGGGCCCCGCTCCCCCGGGCCGCGCCGCCCGTGGGCGGTTCGTCGGCGCCTCCGTCCTCTGTGCGCTCGCCCCGTCGCAGGAGGTCCTCGTCCTCGCGCGGTTCGTCCAGGGCGCCGGCGGGGCGATGGCCT
>NZ_JBFAPC010000137.1:0-15062 GCF_040675535.1 Patulibacter sp. NPDC049589
AGTGCACCACCGCCGCCCCGGCGTTGGCGCCCCGGTTGATCCCGGACAGCACGATGTCCGGCTCCGGGCCGAAGGCCTCCCGCAGGGCGAGCAGCACGATGTACGCGGGGGACGCGGCCACGCCGTACGCCGGGATGTTCTTGGCCCCGGGCAGCTCCCGCTCCTCGAAGCAGATCTTGCCGTCCTGCATGACCGCGGTCATCGACGCGCTGCTACCGCTCGACTCGCTCAGCGGGGCGGCCACCACCACGTCGTAGCCGGCGTGCGCGACCGCCCGGGCCAGCCAGCGGATCCCCGGCGCCTCGATGCCGTCGTCGTTCGTGATCAGGATTCTCATCGGTGAATGATTGCCCGGTACGGCGCTCATGATGCCTTCCTCATCGGGGTCAGCTGGACGCGTTCGGTGAGGACCCGGACGGCGTCCACGTGCCCGGTGCCGAGACCGTGCCGGGTGACGTTCAGCGCACCCGCGGCCGCACCGGTGCGGACCGCCTCGTCCATCGAGCCGCCGTGGGCCAGGACCGCGGCGACGCCGGCAGTCATCGAGTCACCGGCGCCCCGATGCTCGGCCGGGGTGAGCCGGGGCAGTGCCACCGCGTAGACCTCGCCGTCGATCAGCGCCAGGGCGCCCTCGTCGGCCCGGGACACCAGGACCGTCTCGGCGCCGTCTTCATGGAGCTTCAGCAGCGCCTTGACCAGCGAGCCGGTGGAGCCGTCCGGAGCCGTCCCGTCCGCGATCAGCTCCTCGTGGCTGATTTTCAGGACCGAGATGCCGGCCTGCAGCACCGCCGCCAGGACCACGGATCCGCCGCCTCGGGCCACGGTCCCCGCGCGAGGCGCTCTGGGAATCGACGGTTCGTCGTCGATTCCCAGAGCGGCGACGTCGGAGGCCCCGCGTGACCGCCGGCCGGCCCGGACCCCAGACATCGGCCGGGCCTGGCGTTCGGATGCTCGTCGACGTCTGTACCTGGGCGGTAACGAACTCCAGGACCGGTGCGGCGGCCGGGCCGGGCCTGCCGGTGGCAATCGAGTTCTGTACCTGGGCGGTACCGAACTCCAGGACCGGTTCCGCAGCCGGGCCGGGCCTCCTGGTGTTCGTCGACTTCTGCACCTGGGCGGTACCGAACCGGGCAGTACGTCCCCGAGCGCCGGCCCAACCGTGCACGCCGGTCGCAACGATCCTCCCGACGGGGGCCGCCGATCCCGGGCCGGCCCGCGGTCGGGTCGGTCCGTCCTTCGCCTCGGGCCGTTCTCCCCGACCCGGCCCTCCGCCCCTCAGCGCTTCTTCAGCGCGATGCCCTCGAGGTGGTGGGCGACCGTCTCGCAGGCGTCGATCGCGTTCTCGAAGGCCCCGTAGATGTCCTTCCAGCGGATGACGAAGAGCGGGTCGACGCCCTCCTCGAAGAGGGACGCGATGGCGTCGCGGCTGATCCGGTCGCCGTCGTTCTCCAGGCGGTTGATCTCGACGAGGTACGGGCCGAGGTCGCCGCCGGCGCACAGCGCGTGGAGGGCGAGGGCGACCTGGTCGGCCGCGAGCACGAGGATCTCGGCCAGCTGGCCGGCCTGGTCGGTCGGGGCCTCGACGCGGTACACGGCGAGCATGTCGCCGGCGGCCTCCGCGTCGTCGACGACGTCGTCCAGGGCGGTCGCGAGGCGGAAGCCGTCCTCGACGTCGAACGGGCAGCGCACGCGGGAGCGCTCGGCGCCGTTGAGCCGGTGGATCAGGTCGTGCGCGATCGAGTCGCCCTCGTGCTCGGCGGCCACGAGCTCGCGCAGGATGCCCGTGTCGTCCGGGTATTCGCGGACGAGATCACGCAACAGCCGGGTCGAACGTTCGATCACACCGGCGAACCGCTCGAGGAGGGAGGCGATCGGTGCATCGATCGCGGGGGCGCGTCGGCCGTCCAGCATTCGCGCGGACGCTAGCGCGCCAGGTGTGCCGGATGGCCGATCCGGACGAGGGTTCACACCGCGTTCACGGTCGGTTCACGGTCCGGTAACCGGGAGGGGGTGCCGGGCGACGGACACTCGTGATCGTGAGCACCCAGACGCGAGCTGCCGACGCGGCGAGCCCGGACGGCGACGAGCCGATCCGGATCGCGCAGGTCGAGATCCGCCCCTCCGAGGGCCTCGCGGTCGTCGCCGGGCGCGCCGTCGCCCTGTCCGTCCGCGAGTTCGAGCTGCTGTCGGCGCTCGCCCGGCGCTCCGGGCACGTCGTCGCCCGCGAGGAGCTGTTCTCCAGCGTCTGGGGCGGACCCCTGCGGTCCGGCGACCGCTCGATCGACGTCTACGTGCACAAGGTGCGCCAGAAGCTCGAGGCGGCATCGCCCGGCTGGAGCTTCATCCACACGCACATCGGCTTCGGCTACCGGTTCTCGCCGGAGCCGATGGCGTGAGCGCGCCCCGCACGAACACCTTCTTCACACCCGTTTCACACCACGACCACCGTCGAGTAACAGGATGGTCGCAATGCGCTGCCAGCCTCCTCGGCGTCACGTTCTGAGCAATCAAGGAGACCACGTGCGTACTCGTACGTTCGCCGCGTTCGGCGCATCCGCCGTTCTGGCCCTGGGAGTCGCAGCCTGCGGCTCCGACGACAATTCCGACAGCACCAGCACGGCCGCCTCGTCGACGTCGTCGACGCCCGCCGAGACGTCCTCGGTGAAGTTCTCCGGCTCGATCAACGCCGGTGGTTCCACCTTCGCGAAGCCCGTGTACGACACGTGGGGCGCGAAGAACAAGGCCAACGGCCTGAGCTTCAACTACGCCGGCACGGGCTCCGGCGCCGGCATCGCCGGCGTCACCGACGGCACGCTCGACTTCGGGGGCTCCGACTCCGCCACCGACGACGACGAGCTGAAGGCCGCCGAGAAGAAGAACGGCACCGTCCTGAACATCCCGATGTTCTTCGGCGCCGTCACGGCGTCCTACAACGTCGCGGGTGTCGAGACGGGCCTGAAGCTCGACGGCGCGACGCTGGCGAACATCTTCCTGGGCAAGGTCAAGACCTGGGACGACAAGGAGATCGCGTCCCAGAACCCGGACGTGAAGCTGCCGTCCTCGAAGATCACGGTCGTCCACCGCTCCGACGAGTCCGGCACGACGAAGGCGTTCCTCTCGTACCTCGGTGCCTACTCCAAGGAGTGGACCGACGGCCCGGGCGTCGACAAGTCCGTGAAGTGGCCCGTCGGCACGGGTGCCAAGGGCAACGACGGCGTCGCCGCCGCCATCAAGCAGACGCCGAACTCGATCGGCTACGTCGAGCAGGCCTACGCGCTGAACAACAACTTCACGTACGCCTCGCTGAAGAACAAGGCCGGCAACTACGTCGACCCGACGCTCGAGTCCGTCTCGGCCGCCGGTGACAGCGTCACGGTGCCCGCCGACCTGCGCTTCGCCATCGGCAACGCCGACGGCGACCAGACGTACCCCGACGCGTCCGCCACGTTCGTGGTCGTCGCGAAGGACCTCTGCAAGGCCGGCAAGTCCGAGGCCGTCGCCAAGGACATCAAGAACTTCCTGACCTACGGCCTCGGCGCCGGTCAGGACGAGGCCAAGGCGCTGGCCTACGCGCCGCTCCCCGACAGCGTGAAGACGAAGGCCCAGGCCGCCGTCGACTCGCTCGAGTGCAACGGCGCGCCGATCGCCGCGACCCGCTGAGTCCCCCGCGGGCCCTCGGGCCCGCGGACCCCGGGTCCTCCCCGTCGCGCCGCATCGCCGGCGGGGCGGGGAGGACCCAGCAGTTGCAGTGACGCCCCGCTCACTCCCGCCGAAGACCACCAGCCGCCGCCATGGAATCAAGCACCGTCAAAGCACCGACAGACTCCGGGGCACGCCTGCGCGACCACCTCGCACGGACGAAGACCGGGAGCTGGCTGGACCCGTGGGTCAAGGGCGGGCTGACCGTCCTCGCCGGCCTGATCTTCGTCCTGCTGGCGTACTTCCTGATCAAGCTCTTCGTCGAGTCGCGTCCCGTTTTCTCCGCCTACGGCGTGTGGGACTTCGTCTTCAAGGCCGACTGGCTGCCGGGACAGAACCTCTACGGCGCCGGGGCGCTCGTCGCGGGCACGTTCATCACCGCGGCCATCGCGCTCGTGATCGGCGTGCCGATCGCCGTCGCGACCGCGCTCTTCGTCACCGAGCTGGCGCCGGTCCGCTTCCGCGGCCTGATCTCCGGCACGCTCGAGCTCCTCGCGGCGGTCCCGTCCGTCGTCTACGGCCTCTGGGGCTTCCTCTTCCTCGCGCCGAAGATCAAGCCGATCGAGCAGTGGTTCGCCGACACGTTCTCCTTCATCCCGTTCGTCGGGGGCGAGGTCTCGGGCCCGAACTACTTCATCACCGGGCTGATCCTGGCGATCATGATCATCCCGATCGTCTCCGCGATCTCCCGCGAGGTCATGGCCACCGTGCCGCAGGACCAGAAGGAGGCCGCGCTGGCCCTCGGCGCCACGCGCTGGGAGATGATCCGCTCGACCGTCCTTCCCTACTCGCGCGCCGGCATCGTCGGCGGCTCGATGCTCGGCCTCGGCCGCGCCCTCGGCGAGACGATCGCCGTCGCGATCCTCATCGGCGGCGCGACCTCCGGCGTCGGCGACTCGATCTTCTCCGCGGGCTCGACGCTGGCCTCGGTCATCGCGCTCGAGTTCCAGGAGGCCACCGCGAGCCCCGAGCACCGCGCCGCCCTGATCGGCGCCGGCCTGCTCCTGTTCGCGGTGACGCTCGTGATCAACGCGGTCGCCCGCGGCTACATCTCGCGCTCCGAGTCCCGCCTGGTGCGAGCCGAGAAGCAGGCCAAGGCGGCCGTCGCGGCGGCCGAGCGCGGCGAGGCCCCCAAGGGCCCCGGCCTCCTCGCGTCGATCCCGCGCCCGCACCTCCCCGAGCTGGTCACCTCGCTCAAGGGCCGCCAGCGCGTGGACGTCATCGCCCGCCGCTCCGTCGGCGCGCTCACGGGGGTCGCGCTCCTGCCGCTCGTGGCGCTCCTGGGCTTCCTGATCGTCCGGGGTGGCGGCGCCATCTCCTGGGACTTCTTCACGACGGACCCGACCGGCGCCGCCGGCGCGGTCAGCAACGCCAACCGCTTCCTCGGCGGCGACGCCGCGGCGACCGCGACGCAGAACCTCGGTGGCATCCGCTCCGCGATCGTCGGCTCGATCGAGGTCGTCGGCATCGCCGCCATCGTCGTGGTCCCGATCGGCATCGCCGTCGCGGTCTACCTCGTCGAGTACGGCCAGGGCACCTGGTTCGGCAACTTCGTCCGCTACCTGGTCGACGTCATGACCGGCGTACCGTCGGTGGTCTTCGGCCTCTTCGTCTACATCTCGCTGGTGGTCTCGCAGGTCGGCGGCGTCCCGTTCGCCGGCTGGAAGGCGTCCGTCGCCCTCGGCCTCCTGATGCTGCCGATCGTCATCAACTCGTCGCTGCCGGTCCTGCGGCTGGTGCCGTCGGCGCTGCGCGAGGCCGCGCTCGCCCTCGGCGTCCCGCGCTGGAAGGTGATCCTCCGGATCGTCCTCCCGACCGCCCTGCCGGGCCTCGTCACCGGCGCGCTGCTGGCCATCGCCCGCGCCGCCGGCGAGACCGCCCCGATCATCTTCACCGCCGGCGTCGCCACGGCGCTGGTCGGCGACCCCAACGGGCCGCTGAACACCCTTCCCGCCCAGATCTACGCCGACGTCACCGCCTCGTCGTCGGCGCAGCACGATCGCGCCTGGGGGGCGGCACTGACGCTCGTCGTGCTGATCCTCCTCCTCAGTCTCGTCGCCCGACTCGCCCAGCGCAGGAGCCGCATCTCATGAGCAGCACCGACCCCCAGACCTCGACGCGTCCCGACGACGGGATCGCCGAAGGCGTGGAGACTCCCTTGCAGACACCCGCCGCCATCGCCTCCGACCCCTCCGCGTCCGCGGCGAAGTCGGCCATCAAGGGCGAGGGCCACGAGGTCACGCTGAAGAACGTCAAGTCGTTCTACGGCGACAACATGGCGGTCAAGGGCGTCGACCTCGAGTACAAGGCCAACCAGGTCACCGCGATGATCGGGCCGTCGGGCTGCGGCAAGTCGACGCTGCTGCGTTCGATCAACCGCATGCACGAGGAGATCCCGGGCGCACGCGTCGAGGGCGAGATCCTCCTGGACGGCGTCGACATCAACGCGCCCGGCACCGACGTCGTGGCGATCCGCCGCATGGTCGGCATGGTCTTCCAGCGGCCGAACCCGTTCCCGACCATGTCGATCCGCGAGAACGTCGCCGCCGGCCTGAAGTTCAACAAGGTCAAGGACGTCGACCACGACGAGCGCGTCGAGTGGGCGCTCCGCGGCGCGGGCCTGTGGGACGAGGTCAAGGACCGCCTGAACGCCCCGGGCGTCGGCCTCTCCGGCGGCCAGCAGCAGCGCCTCTGCATCGCCCGCACGATCGCGATCAAGCCCGACGTGATTCTCATGGACGAGCCGTGCTCGGCCCTGGACCCGATCGCGACGCTGAAGGTCGAGGAGCTCATCCAGGAGCTGAAGACCGAGTTCACGATCGTCCTCGTCACGCACAACATGCAGCAGGCGGCCCGCGTCGGCGACCGCACGGCGTTCATGTACCTCGGTGACCTCGTCGAGGTCGACGAGACGCAGAAGATCTTCACGAACCCGTCCGACACCCGCACCGAGGAGTACGTCTCCGGGAAGTTCTCGTAGACGGTTCGGCGGGCCCGGGACGGGTACGGTCCACCTCGTGACGACGCGTACGCAATATCGAGAGGAGCTCCTCGCGCTCGAGCAGGCGACGCTCGGCGCCCTGGACCTCATCGTGCGGCAGGTCGAGCGCGTGACGGAGGCGCTCGAGCAGCAGGACGTCGAGCTCGGCACCTTCGTGATGGCCGACGACGACCGCGTCGACGGCCGGTACCTGGACGTCAACCAGGGCGTCCTGTCGCTGTTCGCCCTGCAGGCGCCCGTGGCGGGCGACCTGCGCTTGGTCGCCTCGCTGTTGCACGTCGCGAAGCACTTCGAGCGCATGGGCGACCAGTGCGTGAACATCGCCAAGCTGATCCCACTGACGGGCAACGACCCGCCGCGGCGCCGCGAGGTCCTCGGCCCGATCCTCCGCATGGGCGCGCTGGCCCGCGACGAGGTCGTCCAGTGCCGGCAGGCGCTGGAGCTGCGCGACGTCGACCTGGCGCTGGACATCGTCCGCCGCGACCAGGAGCTCAACGAGCTCAACCGCGAGGTGTTCCGCCTGGCGATCGAGCTGGGCGACGACATCGACACCCGTGAGTGGCTGATGACGATGACGATGGTCGCCCGCGCGTTCGAGCGCATCGGCGACAACGCCGTCGACATCGGCGAGCAGGTCGCCTTCGTCGTCGAGGGCATGTACCCCGAGTTCGGGGATCGCGCGGCGCGGCTGGCCCGTGCCCGCCCGGACGGACCGCCGGCACCGCCGGCGTCGGGCTCCGGTCCGGCCGGGGATCCGCCGGCCCCGGGCCCCGCGGCCTGACGGGCTGCGGGCGGGCGGCGCCGCGTGGCGCCGCCGGGTGGGACGACGGCGCAGGCGAGCCGTGCCCCGGCGATCTGGAAGGTCGACACGGGCATCCGACCGCGCGCGTCGACCCCGACGACGGGTCGAGGACGTCCCGGTCGCGAGAGTGCGATCGCCCGGCGCGTCGCCGGACGTCCGGGCCACCGAGCCACGTGGACACCGTCCCCCGGCGTCGGCAGGACACCGAACGTGTCGAGTGTCCACACGAGAACAGTTGTGAAGAGGTTGTGTTCCTGATGGGAACGAGGCGATGCGCGTCGAATCGCCGTCTACACTCCCTCGGGATGCAGGAGCACTCGACCGCCCCAGCGCCGACCGCGCCGGGCGCCGCCTCCGGATCGTCGACGACGCGCACCCTCCGGGTCGCGCTCATCGACACCGACAGCGGCTTCCTCCACGTCCTCGGCAAGCGCTTCGAGCGCGCCGGCTGGCAGCAGCGCACGCTCGCCAGCCCCGTGCCGGTGGAGGACCTCGTCGCCATGCGCCTCGCCGCGCTGGTCGTCGACGTCCAGGTCCTCGGGCCGCAGGCCTGGGAGTACCTCGAGAAGGTCGCGACGCGTATGCCGGGCCTCGGCATCATCGTCTGCACCGGGCAGTCCAGTGTCGCCCAGCGCGTCCGCGGCCTGCGCCTCGGCGCCGACGACTGGGTCAGCAAGCCCTGCCACCCGGACGAGCTGATGGCCCGCATCGAGGCCGTCGCCCGTCGGCGCCGCCGGGTCGAGCCGCAGGAGGAGCAGCGCCCGCGCGTCACCGGCGAGCTCGAGATCCGCGGCGACCAGTTCCAGGCCTTCGCCCGCGGCGTCTCCGCGGAGCTGACGAAGCGCGAGTTCGAGCTCATCGACCTCCTGGCCGCCGCCGAGGGCCGCGTCCTGGAGCGCGAGGAGATCTACCAGCGCGTCTGGGGCTACGCGATGGCCCGCGGCGACCGCTCCGTCGACGTCTTCGTGCGCAAGCTGCGCCAGAAGCTCGACAAGGCCTCCCCGGGCTGGCGCTACATCCACACGCACTTCGGCGTCGGGTACCGCTTCGCGCCGGAGCCCGAGACGGATCTCGTCGCGGAGCCCGAGCGGCCCGCCGGCCGCGTCCGCACCCGCGAGGAGCTCCTCGCCGAGGAAGGCGCCTCCATGGGTGCCGGCGACCTCGAGGCCGCGTTCGCCGAACGCGTCTGACGGCCGAGCGGGCGCGGTACAGTGACCGCGTGACGACCCGCGTCCGCACCGTCCTGATCATCGTCGCCATCGCGGCGGCGGTCTCGTTCATCCCGTCGGGTCGCGACAGCGCCCAGGCGGTGAGCAACGCCCTCAGCGCGATCATCCTCGCCGCGATGGTGCTGTTCGGCGTGCGCGCCTACCGCGAGGCCCGCGGCCGCATCGAGGTCCTCGGCGACTCCCACCGCCTGCTCTTCTACGCTGGCCTCGGATCGTTCGTCGTCGCCATGGCCGCCCGCCCGTCCCTCGTCGAGACGGGTCCCGGCACGGTCCTGTTCATCGTCCTGATCGCGATGCCGATCGCGATGCTCTGGGCGGTCTGGCAGCGCTGGCGCGAGGTCGGCTGAGGCCGGCGGTGTCGGCCGCGGGTGGCCGGCACCGGGGTTCGCAGGGGCCAGGACGTGCTCCTGGTGAGGTCGGCGAGCGGCCGCGGCCGGCGCGGTCACCCGATTCGGTACCTGCCAGGAAGGTTTCCTGGTGAGCGCGCCGCTCGACGTCACGCCGCCCGACATCGTCGCGAACACGGCGGCGATCCGGCGCAGTTCCGGCACACCCGGCCCCTAGTCCGGTCGCGGGGCCGGTGGCGAGGGTGCAGCCATGTCTCCCCCGCCCGCGTTCCCGCCGCTCGCCTGGACCGTCGCGGGGTCCGGGGCCCCGAAGACGTGGCCGACCCCGAGCGTGGCCACGACGAGCGACGCCCCGAGCACGGAGGCGAGCCCCAGGTCGCGTCGGGTCCTTCGATCCATGCCCGTGCGATCGGCCGATCGCCGCGACTCCTTGAACGTTGCACGGCCGCGTTGCGCGATTCGGCCCGTTTCGTGAGGTTTCACCCCCCGTTTCTGGCCGAACGTACGAGCCCGACCGTCCGGAGAGGGCCGGACCGGACGTTCCGCCCCGGACGTCCGTCGACCGGCGGGGCCCGATCGCGTCCGCCCCAGGTCGACGGTGCACGCGCCACGCGGGCCGTCCCGGGGTGCCTCTCCGGTACCGTGCCGCCGGTGACGGTCCACCTCATCGGGGCGGGGCCGGGCGATCCGGACCTCCTCACCGTCCGCGCCGCGGAGCTCGTCCGCGCCGCCGACGTCGTGGTCAGCGATCGCCCCTCGTCGGACCCCGTCGTCGCCCTCGCCCCCGCCCGTGCCGAGCGGGTGCTCGTCGGCAAGGTCCCCGCGTCCGGGGGCGCTCCCGCGCGCCGCGCACTGCCGCAGGACGAGGTCTGCCGGCTGCTCGTCGACCTCGGGCGCAGCGGCCGCGAGGTCGTCCGGCTGAAGAGCGGCGACCCGTTCGTCGCGGCCCGCGGCGGCGAGGAGGCCCTCGCGCTGCAGGCCGCCGGCGTGCCGTTCACCGTCGTGCCCGGGATCAGCGCCGGCTTCGCCGCCCCGGCGTTCGCGGGCATCCCCGTCCACGTGCGGCAGCTCTCGCGCGTGGTCACCATCCTGGCCGGGAACGTCGACGACGAGTACCCGGGCGAGATCGACTTCGAGGCCCTGGCCCGCCTGGGCGGGACGATCGTCGTCCTGACCGGCCGCTCGCGGATCCGGCGGATCGCCGGCGCCCTCCTGGCCGCCGGCATGCCGGCCGACACCCCGGTCGCCGCGATCAGCGCCGCCGGCCGCGCGGGCGCGCAGGAGACGATCCGCGGCACCCTCGCGGCGCTGCCGCCGCGGTTGCCCGCGCCCGTGACGTTCGTGATCGGGACCGTGGCCGGGATCGACCTGGACTGGTTCGCCGACGGGCGCTCCTCGGTCGTGACCGCGGACGACGCGCTCGCACCGGTGTGGCCGCGCGACGACGGGTCGTCCCCGGCCGGCGACGGCGTGGTGCCGGAGCCGGCACGGGCCGCACGCGCGCCGCACACCGCGGACGGTCCCCCCTCCCCCGGCGACGGGGCGCGGGCCCGGTCGCAGGACGCCTCCGTGGCGCACCGCGCGCCCGCGGCCGACTCGCCGTCCGCCACCGGAGAGGAGCCCACCCGTGCACATCCCTGAGGGGTTCCTCACCGGCACGACGACCGCCATCGGGGCCGGGGTCGCGGTCGCCGGGCTGGCGGTCGCGATCCGCAAGGCCGACATGCACGCCGACAACGGCCGGCTGCCGCTGGCCGGGCTCGCGGGCGCGTTCTTCCTCGTCGGCGACTCGCCGTTCCTGCCGATCGGGGTCGGTACGCAGGGCCACCTGCTCGGCGGCACGCTCGCGGTCGCGCTGCTCGGCCCCTGGCTCGGGTTGATCACGATCGCCGTGGTCACCGTCGTCCAGGCCCTCGTGCAGGGCGATGGCGGGATCACCGTCCTCGGGCTCAACATCGTCAACGCGGGGATCGTGCCGGCCTTCATCGGCTGGCCGCTCCTGCGCGGGGTGCAGGCGGTGATCCGCAGATGGCAGGGCCGCAGCACTCCCGGGGGCCTCGCGCTGGCCTGCGGTGTCGCGGCGTACGTCAACGTCGTGCTGGCCTCGCTCCTCTTCGTGACCGAGTTCCACCTCGGCCACAAGGGCTCGGTCCAGATCGGGCCGGTGATCGGCGGGACGGTCGGCACCTACGCGCTGATCGGGATCGCCGAGGCGCTCCTGACCGCCGGCATCGTCAAGGCCCTGCTCGCCCGACGGCCCGACCTCGTCCTGATCGCCCCGCCGGAGCTGCGTCGCACGCTGCGCCCACCGGTCCGCCGCCGCCCGGCGCCGGGCCCGCACGTCCCGCCGCCGCCGGGGACGGAGCCGCAGCGGGCGGCGGCGACAGCGAGTCCCCCGCCCCCGCCCGGGACCGAGCCGCAGCGGACTGCCGGGACGGACGGGACCGCCGCGGGCGAACCTCCGCCGGACGCCCGCGAGAGCGGCGCCGCATGACCTCCGACCACCCCTCACCGGGAGGCCCCGCATGACCGACGAGACCCCGACGACCGGCGCCACCGGCGCCGCGCCGCACCCCAATGCGAACCCCGACGAGGGCGCGACCGCGGCCTCCCCGACGGTCGCGCCCGGGCTCGAGGCGGCCGCCCGTCACGCGACCGCCGACCTGCCGCACACGCCGGAGGACCAGGGCTCCGAGGAGGCCGTCCGCCGCAAGAAGCGCGACGTCCCGCTCGTCGCCGTCGTCACCGGCAAGGGCAAGGGCAAGTCGACCTCGGCCTTCGGGATGCTCCAGCGCTCGTGGGCGCGCGGCTACCGCTGCGGCGTCTTCCAGTTCGTCAAGGGCGGCAAGTGGAAGGTCGGCGAGCGCAAGGCCGCCGAGGCCCTGTCCGCGTCGGGCGCCGGCGGCACGATCGAGTGGGAGATCCAGGGCAAGGGCTGGACCTGGATCCAGAAGGACATGACCGAGTCCGAGGACATCGCCAAGGCGGGGTGGGGGGAGGTCAAGCGCCGGATCGCCGATCAGCGCTACGAGTTCCTGCTGCTCGACGAGATCACCTACCCGATCGCGTGGGGCTGGATCGACGTGGAGGACGTCGTCGCCACCCTCGCCGCGCGCCCGGGCTTCCAGCACGTCGTCCTCACGGGCCGCAACGCCCACGACCGCCTGATCGAGACCGCCGACCTGGTCTCGGAGGTCGTCAACGTCAAGCACCCGATGGCGGCGGGCATCCGCGCGCAGCAGGGGATCGACTGGTAGCTGACGCGGCCCCCTGGTCGCCCTTCCGTCGCACCCGGCGAGGGAACCGCGACCACCCCCACGCGCCCCGGCGACCGGCCGGCCCTGGTCGCCCTTCCGTCGCACCCGGCGAGGGAATCGCGACCACCCCCACGCGCCGCGGTGACCGGCCGGCCCTGGTCGCCCTTCCGTCGCACCCGGCGAGGGAATCGCGACCACCCCACGCGCCGCGGGGCCGGACTCGGCACCGGTCCCGCCGCGCGCCCCGGATAGCCTCCCGCCGGTGCAGCGCATCCTCGTGATCCCCGACGGCCTCGCCGAGACGCCCGGTCCCCTCGGCACGACGCTGTCGTCGTTCACCCCGGTGGCGCTGAACGCGATCGCCCGCCGCGGCGCGGTGCGGCGGGTCGCCACGACGCCCGAGGGCCTGGCACCCGGCAGCGAGGTCGGCCTGCCGCTGCTGCTCGGCTGGCCGCCGTCCGGCGTCGTGTCGCGCGGGCGGATCGACGCCGCCGCGCACGGGCTGACCGAGCCGGCGGGCGCCGTCGTCCACCGCGTCGACGTCCGGCACGACGACGGCCGGCCGTGGCCGGAGCTCGCGCCGACCGCGCTGTCCCTGCTCCACGGGCTCGACGAGGCGCTCCACGTCCAGCACCTCGAAGGGCACCGGATGCTGGTCTGGGGCCACCGCGACCCGACCCTCCCGCGGCGCCTGGACCTCGACGACCTCGGGGCCGCCAACGGCGTCGAGGGCACGCACGACCCCGACGACCTGCCGCGGTTCCAGCTCTGGCCCGACGGCGAGACGCCGATGCCGATCCTCGACAGCGACACCGTCGTGGTCTGCGCCCCGCGCTCGACCATGGCCGGCGTCGCGCGGCTGATGGGCGCCGAGGTCGTGCACCCGTCGGGCGCCACCGGCCGCCCGGGCACCGACATCGCCGCCAAGGCCCGGGCCGCGACGAGCCTGCTGCGCGACGGCATCCACACGGTCGTCGTCCACGTCGGCAGCACCGACGAGGCGTCCCACGCCCGGGACCCGCAGGCCAAGCGCCTCGAGGCCCAGAAGATCGACCGCGACCTGCTGGCCCCGCTCGCGGCCCTGGTCCTCGACCTCGGCGCGAGGCTGGCGGTCTGCCCCGACCACGGCACCGACCCGCGCACGGGCGTCCACCTCGGCGCCCCGGTCCCGGCGGTCGTCTGGGGCCCGGGCGTCCGCGCGAGCGGCCCGAACGTCGTGACCGAGGAGTCCGTCGCGCACGAGCCGGTCGTCGCGGGCCCCTGGGACGCGTAGTCGGCGGGGCCCGGTGCCGCTCCGCGCCCTCCCGGTAGCGTCCGCCGCGTGACCGCCCGACTCGTCATCGCCGGTACCACCTCGGGAGCGGGCAAGACCACCGTCGCGTCCGGGCTGATGGCGGCGTTCGCGGCGCGCGGGCTCGTCGTGCAGGGCGCGAAGGTCGGGCCGGACTTCATCGACCCGAGCTACCACGCGCTGGCCACCGGCCGGCCGGCGCGCAACCTCGACGCGTTCCTCTCGGGACCCGAGCTCGTCGCGCCGCTGCTGGCCCACGCGACCGCCTACGCGGGCGGCCCCGGAGCGGCATCGAAGCCCGCCGACCTGGCGATCGTCGAGGGCGTCATGGGGCTCTACGACGGGGCGACCGGCCGTGGCGAGCTCGCGTCGACCGCGCACGTCGCCAAGCTCACGCGCTCGCCGGTGATCCTCGTCGTCGACGCCGCCTCGATGGCCCGCTCGGTCGCGGCGCTCGTCCTCGGCTACCGCAACTTCGACCTCGGGGTGCACGTCGCGGGCGTGATCCTGAACAAGGTCGGCTCGCCGATCCACGCCGAGCTGCTCCGCGAGGCCCTGGAGCCGATCGGCGTGCCGGTGCTCGGCGCCCTGCCGCGCGACGAGCGGGTGGAGGCCCCGTCGCGCCACCTCGGGCTCGTCCCCGTCGGCGAGCGCAACGCCCGCGCCCGCGCCGCGCAGGCGGTCCTCGCCGAGCGGGTCGCCGAGGCCTGCGACCTGCAGGCGATCGAGCGCCTGGCCCGCACGGCCCCGCCGCTCGGCGCGATCGCCTGGAACCCGACGGCCGCCCTGGCCGGCGCCGCCCGCGAGGCCGCGCCCGTCCCGTCCGACGCCGGCGCGGTCCAGGGTCTGCACGTCGTGCCGGACCTCGCGCCCGTCGACGCCGCCGCCGCAGCGGACGATCGCCCCGGCGGACCGGGCGCCGGCCTCCGCGACGCGGGCGCCGCGCCCGACGGCCCGTCCGGCGGGGCCTCCCGGCACCCCGCCGACCCGCTCGCCCCCGGCGCCGCCCCCCGCATCGCCTACGCGGCCGGCGCCGCCTTCACGTTCCGCTACGCCGAGAACCTCGAGCTGTTGCGCGCCGCCGGCGCCGAGCTCGTGCCGTTCGACCCGCTGGCCGACGCCGGCCTGCCGGCGGGCACCGACGCGCTGTACCTCGGCGGCGGCTTCCCGGAGGAGCACGGCGCCGCGCTGGCCGAGAACGCCGGAGCGCGCGAGGCGGTCGCCGCCCTCGCCGCCGCCGGCCGGCCGATCGTCGCGGAGTGCGGCGGGCTGCTGTACCTCGGCACGACCCTGGACGACCACGCGATGTGCGGGGTCCTGCCGGGCGTCGGCCACCTCGGTGCTCGGCCTCCATCTCGTCGTCCTCGGCGGCCATCTCGAGCATCTCGCCGAGGTCCTCGAGGTCCTGCGCCAGGCCGTCGTTGACGGCGAGCTTC
>NZ_JBFAPC010000138.1:0-15044 GCF_040675535.1 Patulibacter sp. NPDC049589
AGGCTGAGGCTGGTCCGGCGGTGACGAGCGTCAGGCCGATCGCGAGGGCGATCGCCGACGTCGCAGTGCGCCAGGAAGCCCTTGTGAGGTGAGCGTGCAACAGCGGGCGGATCTGCGCGCAGTCCGCGTCGCGGGCGTCCGCCGTGCGCATGAGGCTCTCGCGCGCCCGGAGGACGGCCATCGCGACCGCGCGCTCGCTGATGCCGAGCTCGTCCGCGACGTCGCCCACGGGCCGGTCGTCGACGGCGCGCGCGATCAGCGCGCGACGCTGGGCGTCCGGGAGCCGCGACACGTCGTCGATCGTGCGGCGCAGCCGATCTCTGCGAAGGATCAGCACGTCGGGAGGCGTGGCCGGGTCGGCGAGCGGTCGCGCGTCGAGGGCGTCGGCCGGCCGCCGGGCGCGGGCCCGCACCGCGTCGATCGTCGCGTTGCGGGCCATCCGGAACAGCCACGCCGCGAGGTGATCCGGGGCGAACCCGCGCTGCAGCTCGCCGTGCGCCCGGACGAGCACGTCCTGGACGACGTCGTCCGGGTCGACGGTGCCGGGGCGCGCGAGCGACGCCACGTAGCGCCGGAGCGCCGGGCGATGGCGTCGGTCCAGCCGCTCCCAGGCGTCGTCCTCCCCGGCCGCCAGGCGGGAGAGCAGGGCACCGTCGCGGGACGAGGCGCGGATGGGCACGGGCGGGGGACGTTCCTGGCTCGGGGTGGGGACGCGACGCCCGGGTGGTACGCCGTCCCCGAGAGGACGACCCCCGCCCGTCGACCTCACGGACCTTCCGCGAAGCAGCGTGCCACCGGCGCGGGGGGCCGTCCAGACGCCGTGCCGTGCCCGCTCAGTGGCCGTACCCGTAGACCGTGATCCTGCCGCTGTGGTTCTCGTGTGCCGCGGCGACGATCGTCACGCGCCGCTTGCCCGAGTACCGCGTCTGGTCCTTGGCGACCCGGATCTCGACGTCGCTGCTCTCGGACACGGCGATCCCGGTCAGGCCCTTGCCGCGAGGGAGCGTGAGGACGACCCGACGCTTCGCGGTGCCGCCGGACACCGTGACCTCGCGGTAGACGAGCACCGCGCCCTTCGGGATGCGATCGCCGCGGTGGAGGTGGTTGCCGGGGACGGACACGGGCGCCTTCGCGCCGGTCCAGGTCTTCTGGGCGCCGACGACGGGGGCGCCGGCCGTCGCGGGGGCCGTGACGACGGCGAGCGCGCCGACGGCGACCAGGGTGGTGCGGGTGATGCGGGACATGGGATTCCTCGGTGGTTCGGGGGATGTCGGCGGCGCGTCCGAGCGCGCCGTCGGGGAGAGGACGTCCGGTGAGGGACGAACGCACGGACGTTCTGCGAAAGATCCTTCGGGCGGGCGGCCGGGCGGGGTCACGGCGTCGTTCCGGATCGCGCGATCGCGCCCGGACCCGGACCCGCCACCGCTCCGGCACCCGGCGTCGGGCGCCGCAGCTTCGACCACCGGATCCAGCCGGAGAGCTCGGGGTCGTCCGCGATGACGTAGGCCCACCGTCGGCTCTTCGACGACCGGATCACGGACACCGGCTGGTGGCCGTACATCGACGAGTACGGCAGCCCACCCGGCGTCTTCCGCAGGTAGTGATGCCCCGGGACCGTGACCATCGCCGTCTCGCCCGCCCGCGTCCGGCGCGGATGCAGCGCCATCGAGCCGTACCGGTCGGGCCGCTTGCACAGGACGCCGACCTGGGTCGTCTCGGCGCGGTCCAGCCGCCGATCGTCGAACAGCAGCCGCACCGTCGGCCCGCCCAGCTCGAGACGGTGGTCCGCGTGCCACATGACGTCGAAGGACTTCGGGTGCGGTGGGGAGATGAAGTTCACCGTGCGCGTCCCGCGCGGACAGTGGAGCACCACCGCGCGGCGTTGCCCCGGGGGCGGGACCCCGGCGGGGAGTCGCACGCGGGCGGTCACCGCCCAGACGCCGGCGGGCAGCGGTCCGCCACGGCGGACCTCGCGGTCCGCGACGTACCCCGCCGCCAACG
The DNA here is from genome assembly GCF_040675535.1 of Patulibacter sp. NPDC049589. Classification (NCBI taxonomy): domain Bacteria; kingdom Bacillati; phylum Actinomycetota; class Thermoleophilia; order Solirubrobacterales; family Patulibacteraceae; genus Patulibacter; species Patulibacter sp. NPDC049589. Next base: position 2,002 of record NZ_JBFAPC010000138.1, read on the forward strand.
TCACCGGCGACGGATCCCCAGGACCCCTGCGGTGCTCGCGCTCGACGACGATCCCGCCGGTCGCGACCGCGACGACGATCACGCCCACGACCGACTTGCCGACCACCCCGAACGTCGCCCCGCCGCCGCCCAGCAGCCCGGCCAAGGGGAGGATCGGCGGCACGAGGACCTTCAGGCGCCGGTCGACCCTCCGGAACGCCTTGCGATAGGAGCGACAGTCCGCGCAGTGCTGGAGGTGCAGCCGGGCCCGCTCCGACGGCCGACGGCCGCGGTCGTGGGCGTCGTGGAGGCCCTCGCGGATCCGGCCGCAGGATGCGTCGCGGGCCTCGGCCGTCCGGACGAGACTCTCACGCGCCCGGCGGATCGACATCCGCACCGCCGGGGCGCTGAGCCCGAGCTCGACGGCGACCTCCTCCACCGGCCGGTCGTCGACCGCGACGGCGACCAGCGCTCGTCGCTGGGCGTCGGGCAGCCGCGCGACGTCGTCGATCACGCGACGCAGGCGCTCGCGGCGCACGATCACCACGTCGGGACCGCCGGCGACGTCGGCGACGACCTCGTCGTCCAGCGGCTCGGTCACCCGTCGCGCCCGCGCGCGGGTGGCGTCGATCGCGGCGTTGCGGACCATCCGGTGCAGCCACGCCGACAGGTGGTCGGGGACGAAGCCGGACGCGAGCTCGCGGTGGGCCCGGACGAGGACGTCCTGGACGACGTCGTCGGGATCCACGACACCCGGCCGCGACAGCGACGCCGCCCAGCGCCGCAACGCCGGCCGGTGCCGACGGTCCAGGGCCTCCCACGCACCGTCGTCCCGCGCGGCGAGCCGGGCGAGCAGCGCGTCGTCTCGGGACGAGCGGCGGGGACTCACGGGCGCCGTTCAGCGGCCGTTCGCGTCGACCGCGCGGTCCCCCGTGGGCTGGTTGGCGGGGACCGGCGGGGTGGTGCGGACGGGACGGGACACGGGGATCCTCGGTGGTTCGGGGGACGGCGACGGCGCTTCACACTGGCGCCGTCGAGGTGAGGACGTCCGGGGGACGGCGGAACGCACGCACGTTCCTCGAAAGATCCTTCCAGCCCGCCGGTGGGGCGCTCCGGCGGCGATCGCCCCAGGGCGAGCCGGCCGGCTCCGGGCCACGTCCCCGGCCGTGCCGCACCCGGCCGCGCCGCGGCGACGACATCGCCCCCGCGCGATCCGGCCGGACATGGGACCATAGGAGCACGATGACGACGATCGCCTACGAGATCCCGTTCTACGCGACAGGCCTGCAGGGCGACAACCTCGCCGCCAAGCTGCAGGAGATCACGCCCAAGCTGCTGCGCGAAGGCGCGCTCGAGGTGCGGGTCATCCGCTCGCGCGAGGACGCCTACAAGTTCCGCATGTCGATCGCGGTCCCCGACGCGGAGACCTGGTCGCGGATGTGGAACTCCGAGACCTGGATCACGTTCCGCACGGTCCAGTCCAAGCTCTACCAGAAGCCCCTCGCGTACGAGAAGAACGTCGCGATCGCGCACGGGCGCGCGCCGGGCGTGACGGATCCGTACGGCGACGAGCCGTTCGGCCCCGCGAAGGCCGAGGACGACGCCCGGATCACGGGCTCGCCCGTCCCCAGCTGAGCCCTCCCCGCCCTCCGGGGCGGGTGCGCGGGTGCCCGAAGGCCCGTCGTCCCGGCGGGCCTTCGTCGTTCTCGGCCTGGGTCAGGCCTGCTCGAGCGGGGCCATCGTCAGGCCCGCGTCCCGCAGCTGCTCCCAGTAGTGCTCGGCGAGCTCCTTGTGGCCGGTCCACACGATCGCCGCGCCGGTGTGGTGGATCCGGTCCGCGATCCGCAGGCCCGAATCGACCGTCACGCCGGGGATGAACCGGGCGAGGACCACCGCGACACCCTGGTGCGTGTTGTGGTCGTCGTCGCGGACGATCACGTTCCACGCTCCACCGAGGCCCGTTCCCGGGTCGGCGGCGCGTGTCTGCTCGATGGTCTGACTCACGGTCGTGCAGGGTAACGGGGAAGTCCCGGAGGATGCGGACCGAGGCGGCTCTGGAGCCGGAGGACCTGCGGTCGCGGGGTCCGTCGCCCCCACCATAGGACACCCGCGGGCCTGTGCCAAGGTGTCGGCATGGTCGACGCGACGAGGCCCGCATGAGCGACGGGAGCACCGTCCACCGCTACGCCGCCGTCTGCACCTGGGAGGGCAGCACCGGGGTCGGCTACGCGGCCTACGACCGCGGGCACCACGTCCACGCGCTCCCGTCCCGGGACGAGCTGCGCCTGACGAGCGACCCGGCGTTCGGGGGCGACCCGGCGTCGCTGAACCCCGAGCAGCTGCTCCTCGCCGCGGCCAGCTCCTGCCAGCTGCTCGCGTTCCTCGCCGTCGCGGCGCGGGCCCGGGTCGACGTGGTCGCCTACCGCGACGAGGCGTCGGCGGAGATGCCCGAGCCCACCACGGGCGGCTCCACGACCATGTGGATCGAGCGGATCGTCCTGCGGCCGATGATCACCGTCCGCGGGACCACGTCGGACGACCGCCTGCGCCGGCTGGTCGACCTCGCCCACCGCGAGTGCTTCATCGCCAACAGCCTGCGGTCGGAGATGTCGATCGAGCCGGTGATCCTCCGGGCGGCCTGAACGGCCGGGCCGGACCCCGATCGGCGGCGAAGGCCGAGGCGATCGAGCGGCGTCGAGACCCCGCGGGCGGCGATCAGGCCTTCGGGTCCTCGGCGGCCTGCTCGGCGGCCGAGTGGTCCTGCGCCTCGGCGGCGTCGACCTCGGCCTGGCGGTGCACGCGCTGCCAGTAGCGGTCGAGACCGGCCCAGAGGCCCTCGAACGGCCCGGCGGCGTAGTACGTCGGCAGGCCCTCCTCCCCCGCACGCTCCAGGACCCAGGCGCGGATCCACTCGGCCATCCCGGCGGCGTCGGTGGTCCGAGCGGCCTCGGAGAACTGGTCCAGCGCCTCGTGGCACGTGGCGATCTGCTCCATCACGTCGCCGGTGGTCTGGCCGAAGTGCATGAACGCCAGGCGCTCGGGCTCCCAGGCGGCGACCGTCTCCAGCGACTGGTGCCAGAGCGGCGGGTCGATGTCCGGCGGCGGCGTCGGCGGCAGCGCGGGGCCGCCGTCGATGCGGATCCCGGTGACGTCGCCCGTGAACGCCGTGCGCGTCGGACGGTGGAGGTACGACACGTGGTGCTGGGCGTGCCCGGGCGTGTAGGCGACCTCCCACGGCCCCTCGCTCTCGCCACCGTGCAGCACGCGGACGTTCTTCTCCGGGATCGGGATGACCTCCCCCCAGAGCATGTCGAAGTAGTCACCGAAGACCTTGCGCGCGCTGGCGACCAGGCGGGTCGGGTCGATCATGTGGCGGGCGCCGCGCTCGTGGACCCAGACCTCGACGTCGGGGAACCGCTCGACGAGCGCGCCGGTGCCGCCGGCGTGGTCGAAGTGGATGTGGGTCAGCAGGATCGCGCGGGGCGTCCGGCCGTCCAGCGCCTCGACGACCCGGTCGATCGTCTTCTCGCAGCCCGGGTCGACGATCACGTCGTCGAAGAGGTGCGCGGACATCGCCTTCGGCTTGCCCAGGTGCAGGAGGTCGACGGTCTGGGGGATCGCGGGCGGCACGTGATCGACCTTATCTCGCGGGCGACAGCGGCCGGATGCTTCCTACCCCGCGTAGATCGAGGCGGGTCCCGCACCCCAACGATCGGGGGGTGCGTCATACACTGCCGGGATGACGAGCCCACGCCTGCCGAAGCCGGACCGTCCCTGGCTGATGCGGACCTACGCCGGCCACTCGACGGCGAAGGCCTCCAACGAGCTCTACCGGGGCAACCTGGCCAAGGGCCAGACCGGCCTGTCGGTGGCGTTCGACCTGCCGACGCAGACCGGGTACGACCCCGACGACACCCTCGCGCGCGGCGAGGTCGGCAAGGTCGGCGTGCCGGTCTCCCACATCGGCGACATGCGGGTCCTGATGGACGGCATCCCGCTGCAGACGATGAACACGTCGATGACGATCAACGCGGTCGCCGCGTGGATGCTCTCGATGTACATCGTGGCCGCCGAGGAGCAGAACCCGGACGAGGACCCCGACGAGGTCCAGCGGGCGCTCCAGGGCACGACGCAGAACGACATCATCAAGGAGTTCCTGGCGCGCGGCACCTACGCGTTCCCGCCCGGCCCCTCGATGCGGCTGATCGCGGACATGATCGCCTACACGGTCGAGCACGTCCCCAAGTGGAACCCGATCAACATCTGCAGCTACCACCTGCAGGAGGCCGGGGCCACGCCGGTCCAGGAGATCGCCTACGCGATGTCCAATGCGATCGCGGTCCTCGACGCGGCGGCGGAGAAGGTCGATCCGTCGCAGATGCCGAAGGTCTTCGCGCGCATCTCGTTCTTCGTGAACGCCGGCGTGCGGTTCATCGAGGAGCACGCGAAGCTCCGCGCGATGGGCGTCCTCTGGGAGGCCCTGGGCCGCGACCGCTACGGGATCACGGACGAGAAGGCCCTGCGCTTCCGCTACGGCGTGCAGGTCAACTCGCTCGGGCTGACCGAGGCGCAGCCGGAGAACAACGTGCAGCGCATCGTGCTCGAGGCGCTCGCCGTCACGCTCGGCCGCAACGCCCGCGCCCGCGCGCTGCAGCTGCCGGCGTGGAACGAGGCCCTCGGGCTCCCCCGCGCCTGGGACCAGCAGTGGGCGCTGCGGATCCAGCAGGTCCTGGCGTTCGAGACCGACCTGCTCGAGTACCCCGACATCTTCGAGGGCTCGGTCGTCATGGAGGGGCTCGTCGACGAGCTGCTCGAGGGCGCGCGGGCGGAGATGGCCGTCGTGGCCGAGCACGGCGGCGCCGTCGAGGCCGTCGACTACATGAAGAGCTCGCTGGTGGAGAGCCACCGCGAGCGGATCGCCCGGATCGAGAAGCACGACCTCACCGTCGTCGGCATCAACAAGTACACCGAGACCGAGCCGTCCCCCCTGACCGCCGCGGGAGACGGCGGCATCATGACCGTCGACCACGCCGTAGAGCAGCAGGCCAAGGACGCGATCGCGGAGTGGCGCGCGGGCCGCGACCAGGTCGCCGTCGACGCCGCGCTGACGCGCCTGGCCGAGGTCGCCCGGTCGAACGAGAACATCATGCCCGCGTCGATCGAGGCCGCCCGCGCGGGCGTCACGACCGGCGAGTGGGCCAAGACGCTGCGCGCGGCGTTCGGCGAATACCGCGGCCCCACGGGTGTCGGGGAGGCCGCGTCCACGACCGACCGCTCCGCGTCGCTCGAGGCCGTCCAGGCCGAGGTCGAGCGCGTGTCGGAGGCGATGGGCCGCCGGATCAAGATCCTCGTCGGCAAGCCCGGCCTCGACGGCCACTCCAACGGTGCCGAGCAGATCGCCGTCCGGGCCCGCGACGTCGGCATGGACGTCGTCTACGAGGGCATCCGCCTGACGCCCGAGCAGATCGCCCGCTCGGCCGAGCAGGAGGGCGTCCACGTCATCGGCCTGTCGATCCTCTCGGGCAGCCACCTCGAGCTGATCCCGGCCGTGATCCAGGAGCTGCGGGCCAAGGGCATCGACGTGCCCGTGATCGTCGGCGGGATCATCCCGGAGGCCGACGCCCAGCCCCTGGCCGACGCCGGCGTGGCGGGCGTCTACACGCCGAAGGACTTCGACATCTCGGTGATCATGGCCGACATCACGCGCATCGTCGCGGAGGCCAACGGCGTGCTGGACGAGGCCGACGTGCCCGCCCCCACGGGCGGCTCGATCGAGGCCGGCGCGACCGGCTGACCACGCCCCGCGCACCCGGGGTCCAGATCGCCACCTGCTCGGCGACCGAACGGTCGACCGCGGGCAGGACGACGCCGACCCCGTGCTCGACGGCGTTGGTGCAGTCGAGCAGCGGCGTCCCGGCGAGCGTCCCGTCCGCAGCGCCGGCGAGCTGGAGAGCCGGCTCGACGCCGTCCCACGCGACGGCCAGCAGTGGCCCTGCGCACCGGCGACCGGCGGCGCCGCGACCTGCGGTCGGTCATCGGCGGGATCAGCGACAAGGCGCCGACCGACGCCCTGCGGCGGCTGCAGGACGCCGGCCTCGTGCATCGCACGACGCACGCGGAGGCACCGCCACGCGTCGAGTACGGGCTGACGGCGCGCGGTGGGCACTTCGTCGCGGGCCCGCTCGGGGCCCTCGGGGCGTGGGTCGCGCCCGAGGTCGCCGGTCCGCCTGCCGGTCCCTGACCGCTCCTGGTCGACCGCGCCGACCGGCCGACGGTCGGACGGAGCACGCGGGGCCGCGGCGCCGCAACGTGGACGCGCCCGCACCCGACGCGCGGAGCGGCGGATGACGAGATCAATCGTCTCACGATGGAATGGCCAGATCTCGACGGACGGTTGATGCAGACCGACGTCCGGCGATCTGTGCGCTTGGACACCGCCCGGCAGTGCTCCCCCGATCGTCGTTGACGACATCCACCGATCGGTGAGCTGGGATGGCACCCAGACCCTATTTTGGCGATCGTCGTTACCCGCGAGATCTCACGAACCGGTTTCAAAATGCCTGCACCCCTGGGGATTCTCGGGAGCCCTGGACATCCGACCGAAGAACGTCGTACACCCATGGGCCATCCGTCTAGAACGCCTCGCATCGGAGTCCGACTCCGACGATCGTGGGACCCAGGACAGCGGGTGGCCCCTCACCTCCGTCTCGACCGCAGAGCACCCCCCGCAGATCGGAGTCCCATGAGTTCCCTGACCGCCCGCCAACGCCCAGATGGACGCCCCACGGCCGAGCAGCTGCTCGGCAGGTGGGAGCGGTACCGGGCCACCGGCTCCCGGGCAGAGCGCGACGAGCTGGTCTTCGTTCTCACCCCGCTCGTCCGGCACATCGTCACGCGAAAGATCCGCCAGCTCCCCGCGTACTGCGAGCTGGACGACCTGGCTGCCGCGGGCTACGAGGCCCTCGTCGTGTCGATCGAGCGCTACGACCCCGCCAAGGGCGCGACGCTCGAGCAGTTCGCGTGGACGCGCATCCACGGCGCCGTGCTCGACGAGCTCCGCCGGCGGGACTGGGCGCCCCGCTCGCTGCGCCGCTGGGAGCGCGACGCGGAGAAGGCCCGCCGCGAGCTCCGGGGGCGCCTGGCGCGCGAGCCGACGGACGCCGAGATGGGGGCGCACCTGGAGAGCTCGGCCGACGAGGTCCGCGGGCGCCGCGACCAGCTGGCGCTGGCCGAGGTCGAGTCGCTGGCGACCACCGTCGCGGGGTCCGACGGCGTCGTCGTCGACCGCGCCGAGACGATCGCCGCCCGCGACCGCTCGCTGGACCCCGAGCACGCCGCCGCCGTCCGCGAGGCCCGCGACCGCGTGGCCGCCGCCGTCGCCGCCCTCCCCACCCGCGAGCGCGAGGTCGCCCTCCTCCTCTACGTCGAGGAGCGCCGCCTGCGGGAGATCGGCGAGATGCTCGGCGTCTCCGAGTCGCGGGTCTGCCAGATCGCCGGCACGCTGCGCAAGCGGCTGCGCGTCGCGCTCGGCGCCGACGCGGACCTCCTGGGCGCGCTCGTCGACTGAGCCTCCGCCCGGCCCTCCGCCGGTCTGGCGGCGGGGCCGGCGAGGGACGACCGGCGGGGCCCGCCCCTCGGGGTCCCGGCCCCGACGCACCGGCCCGCTCCGGGCCGGCGCGCGGGACGCGCCGCGACCTACGCCACGCGGATGTAGCCGATCGCCTCGCCGGCGGGATGGGTCCGCTCGGCGACGCGGTCGGAGCTGTTGCCCTCGATCGTCTCGACGGTGCCGTCGGGGCGGACGCCCGTGACGATGCCGGTGTGCTGGTTCAGCACGATCACGTCCCCCACGTTCGGGACCACCCCGGGCCCGTTCGGGACCCCACGGCCGGCGCCTTGGGCCCACGACCACATGTGGTCGACCGAGCCGAACCCCTGCCCCTGGTCGCCCAGCGGCGTCCCGGCCTGGCTCGCGGCCCAGGAGACGAAGTAGGCGCACCACGGACCGGGTCCGGGCGACCCGGCCACCGCCTGGCGGTACGTCGCGATCTGCGGCGAGTCGTTGGACCCCGGCGGCTGCTCGACGACGCCGGCCTGGCTGCGGGCCGCGTCGATCATCGGCGTCGAGCCGACCGTCGCCGAGGCGGTGCGCAGCGCGGTCGCGAACCCGGTCGACGAGGCGACGGTCGTTCCGGTCCCGGTCCCGGTCCCGGTCGCGGCGGTGGTGGTCGTGGCCGCGGCTGCCGCGCGCTGGGCCGCCGCCGCACGGGCGGCGGCCTGGGGATCCGCCAGCGTCTGCAGTTGCGCGATCCGGTCCAGCGTCGTGGCGAGGGTCATCACCACGGTGATCGGCGGGTGGGCGGGCGGCTTGAGGGGCGGGGGCGGCGCCCGGTCCTGACCGGCCGCACGCCGCTCACCGGCGGCCGGGTGCGGATCACCGCGCGCACCGCCGGCCTACGCCGCGCCAACAGCACCCGCCCACGAAGCTGGTCACGCTTCTCCGTCGACCGGACTCCGCACACCATCGCGCGACCGTCGCACGCATCGCAGAACGAGGCGAAGCGGCAAGCCACCGATTCCAGCGAGCGGCCGCCCGACTCAAGCTCGAACGCTGCGACGGCTAGCCGGCAGTGTCCGACGTTTCACATCGTTCGAGCCGGTTCCCTTCGGGTTCGTCCCTTCCAACCTTCACGACGGGAGACCGGCCCGCTCCCGTGCCACCAGCAGCCGCGGGCCTCGGCCTGATTCCGATGGTCGCCGCGGTGGTGCTCATGTGCCGACGCTGAACGAGCATCGAGGGTCGCTTCTGGGCCCCGAAGCCTCGCTCGGGTTCCGGACCGGCACGCTCGATCGCCGTCGACGCCGTACCGGGTGCAACGCTCGGGGCATCTTCGGGAGAGAAGAGGTGTGAGCACACCGGCAGACGACGGGACGATCGTCATCGCGTCCGTCGAGGACCCCGAACGATTCGGGACGCTCGTGGAGCGTCACCACCCAGCGGTCCATCGGTACCTCGCGCGTAGGGTCGGCGTCGACCACGCAGACGACCTCGCGGCCGAGACGTTCGCGGTCGCGTTCCGGCGCCGAGCGACCTACGACGGGCGCCCGCAGGCGCTCCCCTGGCTGTTGGGGATCGCCACCCGCCTGGCGCAGCGCCTACGACGGGACGAGGTTCGCGCGCTGCGCGCATACGCCAGAACCGGCATCGACCCGTTCTCGCCGTCCCACGACCTTGCCGCCGACGACCGCCTCGACGCCGCGGCGCTGGCACCGGAACTCGCCGGCGCGCTGGCGGCGATGCGCACCAACCACCGCGAAGCCCTGCTGCTCTGTGCCGTCGGCGGACTCACACCCGACGAAGCCGGCCGAGCGCTCGACGTTCCCCCGGCCACGATCCGCTCGTGGCTGTTTCGCGCACGAGCGACCGCCCGACGCCGCCTGCCCGCCCCCACGACGACCACGTCGCTGTCCCCGGAGGACGTCCGATGACCGACCCCCTCGACGACCTCCGCCGGTTCGCGGATTTCCGCGCGCACGCGCCCGCACCGACGAGCACCGCGACCGACCGCGCGCACGCCGCGCTCGCCGTCGCCCAGACCGCCGAGCTGCGCACCTGTTCCCCGAGCGGGGTGCCGCGCACCACGGGCCTTCCGCGTCTCCGCCGCCCGCGGATCGCCGGCGCCGGAGCCGCGGCGCTGGCGGCCCTCATCGTGATCGTCGTCGCCGCCTGGCCGTCTCGGGCGCCCTCGACCCTCGACCTGCTGAGCCAGGCCCGGGCAGCGCTCGCGCCCGACGACCAGGTCCTGCACTACCGCGTGACCGTGAACGCCGAAGGCGACGGCGCCCCCCGCGGGGTGATCGAACGCGCCGAGGGCTGGGTCCGCGGACGCCCGGACCGACGCACCGAGGGACGAGAGCTCACCAGGAGCTTCGCGCCCGGCCGCAACGACTCCGCAGGCGTGACCGAGTCGTCGTGGCGACCCGACACCGGCGATCCGCGCCGCACGATCGTGCTCTACCGGTCCGGCACCTCCGGCCCCGCGACCCGCCGAGTCGTCGGCAGCGCGCGGCCGACCGCGAGCGTCTTCGCCAGCAGTCTCGACCCGCGCCAGGACGCTCGCTGGACCCGCACCAGCCAGACCGACGACACGATCGTGCTGACCCGTTCCATGGGCGGAGCCGCCCGACTCACCGTCGAGCTCGACCGCGGCACCGGACTCCCCCGCCGGTTCGTCGCCGAGGACACGTTCAGCACCGGCGGTCACGCGCGCTACGTCACGACCATCACCACCGATGAGCTCCCCGCCACCCCGAAGAACCGGCAGCTCCTCACCATCACCGCCCCGACCGTCCCTGCGACCGCCTCGTGGGGCACCCCGGAGGCCACGCGACTGATCGAGCGCGCACGTCGCCTGCTCTCCCCGCCTGACGGGGTGGTCACCGTCCGCTCCCGCACCTTGTTCGTCACGCGCGGACCGGGCGTCCGCAACGGCCGGGCCACCCGGGTGGTCCGCCGACGCGGGTCGTTCCTCTTCGAGCACGGACTGCTCCTCCGCGGGCAGCTCACCGCGATCCGCAGCAACGACACCCAAGGCCCCTCCACCACCTGGATCCCCGACCCGCGCGATCCGGATCGCGTCCTCGTCCGCGAAGCACGAGGCCCGGTCGTCTCGATCGAACGACCGATCGTCACCCCCGTCCGGCTCACGACGCTCGGCGACCGCTCCGACGGCTGGCGCGTCGCGCGACGCACAGCTCGACGCATCGTCCTTCGGTCTCCCGCACGCGATCGGTACTCCGGCGGAGAACTCGTCCTGGACCGCCATACCGGCGCCATCCTCACCGCCACGACCACCCCCGGGCTCGAGGAGCGCCACCAGGACGTCGCCGTCACCACTGTTCAGCGCCTCACGGTCGCCAGCCGCCCCGCCCGTCCCGGCGACGCGACGGCGATCGCCGCCAAGCCTTAGGACCTATCTCATTCTCACGCGGTCCGTGGTGGTCGGGGACACATCGGATCTCGCCGCCGGGCCCGTCGGTCAGTCATCAGACTGGCTCTCGGGACCCGACGACGACCTCCTCGGTCCCCGACCACCACGACTCCACGGGAAAACGAGATAGGCCCTTAGGGCACCGACGGTCCCCGTCGGAGACCTGCCACGTGCTCGGCGCCGCCCACACCCCGGTCGGTGCGGGCGTCCGGGGCAGGACCTCACGTCTTCGGCGTGAGACGGACCCGGAACCCCTCGATGCGATCGCCGACGATCCGCGCAGAGACGGACGAGAACGGCGACTCGAGACCGGTGTCGCTGCGCTCGAACACGAGGGGCAACGACCCCGGGTCGGCGAACCCGTCCTCACACGGGTACGTGCTCCGAGCGCGTGCCCGCGAGTCCCCGACCGCGAGGCCTCGGGCGGTGCGCCAGCGTCCGCCGGTCACCTCGATGGTCGTGACCTCCAGACCGTCGGACCGACACGTCCGGCTGCAGTCGGAGCGGATGGACAGGGTGGCGTGAACGCCTCGGACCGCCCACCACAGCTCTCGACGTGTCTCCTTCGACGGCGGTCCGAAAGCACGAACCAGCGAGCTCCGCCGAGTTGGGCGAGTCGGGGACGCCCGGAGAGCCCCCACCGCCGTCACCAACCCGCGGCCGTCGGTCACCACCACGCCACCGCCGCCGCTGCCCGCTGACCGCGACGAGTCAGAACCGCGACTCACCGTCGCGCCGACGGCGACGACCACGACGACGACCGTCGCGAACGAGGCTGCGCGCCTGCCGGGTGCCACGCCGCGAGCGTCCACCGGCCCGGGCGTCGTAGCCGCACCCACGGCCGTGCCGACCCGGCGGCGTTCGACGCGCGACGTCCTGCCGGCTCAGCGGGCACCCCTCCCTCCCCGACGAGATCACCACACCGGCCAGGTCTTCATCGCAGAACCACGAGAACGGGAGGCCGCCGACGGGCAACACGGTGCTGCCTCCGGTGACCGTGAACGCCAGGCGGACACGGCTGTCCACCCTCGACGAGTTCTGAGGCCTGCCTCAGAACTTCGCACCCGCCCCTGTCGGGGACCTCCGGCGCGCTCGGGCGGTCCCGGGAGCCGCCTCAGCCGGCCACGAACGCACCCGGGACCTGCGAGCCGTGGCGGGCCTCGAACGCCGTGCGGTCGTCCTCCACCTGACGGTCGATCCAGGCGCGCAGGGTCGGGTCGTCGGTGGCCACCGTCTCACTCAGGCCGTGGCGGACGTGGGATTCGCGGACGAGGACCGGCGGGGTGGCGGCGGCGCGGAGGCGGGTCAGGAGGTCGGTGTCCTGGTACCAGACGACGAGGCCCGGATCGAGGAACTCCCCCGGGGCGACGGCGTGGCGGTCCAGGGCGTCGCGGGAGACCGCGAAGCACCAGGCGGCGAAGTCCTCGCGCATCGGGCCGTCGAGGGTCCACGGGAACGCGACGGGGTGGCCGGCGTCCAACGCCGTGCGCAGCGGCGGCCACCAGCCGGGGCGGACCTCGACGTCGTCGTTGCAGACGACCGCGTAGCGGCCCCGGGCCGCCCGCAGGCCGGCGTTCACCGGCGCCGTGAAGCCCTGCGGCGGCGCGCCGTTGTCGACGACGACCACCTCGTACGGCGCGTCGGTGTGGTCCTGGATCGCGCGGACGCAGCGGCGCAGGCGGTCGCCCGCGGCGTCGAGCGTCGGGATCACGATCGTGACCTCCGGCGGGGTGCCGGGCGGATGGCGGTCGAGGCTGCGGGCGGCGGCGTCGCGGCGGGGGGCGGCGGGCGGGGCCGGGAGGGCCGACGGGGCCGGCGCGACGACCGACGTCGGCACGGTGCACACGGCGCCGTGCGCGGCCAGGCGCGTGAGGACGGCAGCGGCGGCGAGGGCGTCCGGGACCGCCGCCGCCGAACGGGTGGCGCGGTCCGGATCGATGCCGGCCGGAACACCGAGTCCGTCGCTTCCCGCCGGGCGGCCCGGCCCGCGCACCCGCTCGGCCGGACGTTCCACATCGAGGCGATCGCATTGATCCACGAGGACGAGGGCGCGATCGAGGAGGCCATCGACCA
>NZ_JBFAPC010000139.1:0-14419 GCF_040675535.1 Patulibacter sp. NPDC049589
TCGAACAACCCGACCTGCCCCGACCGCTCCGCAAGCACCCACCAAGGATCCCGAAACCGCCGGACAGACCCCCGACAATTTCAGCGGTCTTCTAGATGGTGGATTCCACGGAGATCGTGGATGTGGGGTGCGTTCCGGGCGGTGTCCCGGCGTCGCACGGTGCCGAGAGCCAGACTGGAAGTCTGACCGAGGTGCCGGGTGGCGCCAGGTGCCGTCCGGGACGCGCACCACGCCGCGAGATCATGGAATCAATCATCTAGCCTGGGGCCATGCGTGCCACCGCGAGAACCACGGCGGTCGTCGCCCTGGCGGCCCTCGGGCTCGCGGGCTGCGGCGGCGGGGACGGCGACCCGTCGGCGTTCGCCGCCGCGACGAACCGCGCCTGCCACGAGCTGACGGACGGGGTCGCCGACCTGCGCAAGGGCCTGCTGCGCACCGACGCGCGAAGCGAGGCCGCGGGCCTGGCGACGGCGATCACCCGCTACGCGACCGTCGTGCGCCGGAGCGCCGACGGGCTGGCCGCCGTCCGGCCGCCCGCGGCCGACCGCTCCTTCCAGTCCGCGGCGGTCAAGGGCCTGCGCCGGCACGCCGACGCGATGCGCGACGCCGCGTCGCAGGCCCGCCGCGGGCAGTCCGGGTCCGCGCTGGACGGCGAGGTCCGGGGCGGCGAGCTCCCCGAGGTCCCCGCGACCGTGCTGGCCGACGCTCCCGCCTGCCACCGCACCGCCGACTGACCCTCGCCGTCGGCCGGACGACTGCCCCAGGCCCCGGTTGCGACGCCCGGGCGGGCGAGCGCCGCGCCGACCGGCGGCCCCCCGCTACGGTTCGCCCGATGCTGTGGCCCCTCCGACGCGCGCTGCCCGGACTCGCGTGCGGCGCCGTGCTCGTGCTGGCCGGCTGCGGCGGCGCCGGGTACGGCGACCCGATCGCGGCGACCGACGGCGGGGGCGAGACCGTCGCCCTCGCCCCCGCGCCCGTCACCACGCCCGGCGCCGGGAGCACCAGCGCCCCGTCGGACGCGCCGGCCACGTCCTCGACCGTCGGCCGCCCGGCGACGACGACCGGGGGCGGCGAGGCGACCACGGGTGACGGCGGCTCGACCGGGACCTCGGACGACGACGGCGGCGGCTCCACCGGTGGCGACGGCGGCGGGGACTCCGGCGACGGCGGCCTGGCCGCGTACGCCGCGGACGTCAACCGCTTCTGCAAGGGCTTCAACGCCGCGACCAAGGCCCTGACGACCGACATCGGGGCCACCGGGGCATCGGACCCGAAGACCCTCGGCCGGGCGATCGTCCGCTACGGCGAGGCGATGACCGCCGCGTCGGAGGGCATCGAGGCCGCGCCCCCGCCGTCTTCGGTCCGCTCGTTCCACGAGCGCACCCTGAGCTGGGTCTCGGGGCTCACCGACGTGATCGACGCGAACCGCAGCGGCCTGCAGAGCGGCAGCACCGACGCCGGCGTCGCGGTCATCCAGAAGGTCAAGGACCTCGGGAAGCCGCCCGCGACCCCGGCGTCGCTGCGCTCGCGTGCCACGGCCTGCACGACGTGACGCCGCGCCCTACGATTCCCCGGATGCCCGGACGCCAGAGCCGCCTGCCCCGCCGCAGGATCGTCGTGGCGCTCGCCGTCGCGGCCGTCGCCGGCGGCGGGCTCGCCGGGTGCGGGACCGACGAGACGACCGCCTACGCCGACGGCTGGGACGGCGTCTGCAAGGGCGTCGGCGGGGCGCTCAGCACCTTCCGCACCGAGGTCTCCTCTGCCGCGACGACGTCCCCCGACGCCGGCGACGCGTCCGTGGCCGCCGGCCCGTCCGCCGCGGCCGTGACGGCCGACCTCGCCGCCCCCGCCCGCGAGCTGCAGGCGTCGCTGGCCGAGCAGGCCGACGCCGCCGGCAAGCTCGACGCCCCGTCGCGGTGGGCCACGTGGAACGCGGGCGCGATCCGCCAGCTCGCGGTGCGCCTGAAGGTCGTCGACGACGGCGTCCGCCGGCTGCAGCAGGGCGACGCCGACGCGCTCGCGCTCCTGGCCGTCGGGAGCGTCGGCCCGTCGTCGACGGCCGCGCCGGCGAAGCTCCGGGACAAGACCCCGGGGTGCACCGCCCTGCGATGAGCCGGCGACGCGCCTCGCTCGCCGGCGTCGCCGTCGCGGCCCTGGCGGCCGTCGTCGTCGCCGTCCTGCTGGCGACGGGCGGCGGGTCCGGGGACGATCCGCGACCCGTGGGCCCGCAGGCCGTCGCCTACGCGCGGGCCTGGGACACCACGTGCGGCGCGCTGCGCACCGACGCCGCCCGGACGGCCCGGGCCGTCCGCGGACGGCTCGCCGCCGGGACGGGGACCGCGGCCCGCCGAAGGATCGGCCGCAGCCTCGTCGCGCCGTACCTCGGCCGGACCGAGCGCCGGCTGGAGCGGATCGAGACCGCCGTCCCGCCCGCGGAGTGGCGGGCGTACCACCGCGCGATGCTCCCGCGGCTGCGTGCCGCCCGCGAGCGCACCGCGGCGATCCGCGGGCGGGTGCGGGCCGGTGATCCGGCGGCCGTCGGCGCGCTGCGCGCCGCCCCCGCAGACCCCGGGCCGGACGCCCCGGAGGACCTCCGACGGCGGACGCCCGCCTGCGCGCCGGGCGCCGCCGCCTGACGCTATGGTGGCCGCCATGCTCTCCCGCTCCGCGCTGCACCGTCCCGCCGCCGTCATGGCCGCCGTCGCGCTCGCCGCGGGCGTCGCGGGCTGCGGCGGCTCCGACGGCGGCGACGACGCGAAGAGCTCCGGCGGCAGCGCCGACACCGCGTACGCCTCGTCCTGGAACGACGTCTGCACCTCGCTGACGACCGCCCAGACGACGTTGCAGGCCGACAGCGCCAAGGCCCAGAAGCAGGTCGACTCCGGCGACGTCGCGGCGTTGGCCAAGGCGACCGCCAAGCCCGTCGGCGCCTACGTCGAGAGCCTCGTCGCCGGACTGGAGCGCGTGCAGGACCTCGACGCCCCGAAGGCCTTCGCGTCGTTCCAGGCCGGCGTCAAGAAGAGCGCCCCGGTCACCGTGAAGTTCTTCCAGGAGCTGAAGGATCCGATCGCCTCCGGCGACCTGGACGCCATCACGAAGGCGTTCAAGCGCTTCAACGGCAAGAGCCTGTTCCCGGCCGTCCCGGCCGACCTGAAGAAGCAGGCCAGCGCCTGCGGCTCCTTCTAGCGGGACGCGCGCGACGTCGCCCGGGCGCCCGGGCGGCCCGCGACCGCGCCGCTCACCACCGGACGCCGACGAAGACCGGCTCGGGGTGCAGCGCGACGCCGAAGGCGGCCTCCACCCCGTCCGCGACCTCGTGCGCGAGCGCGAGGAGGTCGGACGCCCCGCCGCCGCGGCTGGTCAGGGCCAGCGTGTGCTTCGAGGAGATCGCCGCGCCACCCCGGGCGTGCCCCTTGGCGAAGCCGGCGCGCTCGATCAGCCAGGCGGCCGACGTCTTGCTCCGGCCGTCGTCCCCGGGGTAGACCGGTGGGACCTCGTCGGGCCCCAGCCGCTCCGCGACCCGCGCGCGCAGCGCCGCGAGCCCGGCGTCGTCCAGCAGCGGGTTGGTGAAGAACGACCCGGCGGAGCGCGTGTCCGGGTCCTCGGGGTCGAGGACCATGCCCTTGCCGCGCCGCAGCGCCAGGACGGCCTCGCGCAGCTCGGCCGCGGGCACGTGGTCCCCGGCCTGCGCGCCGACCGCGCGGGCGAGCTCGCCGTAACGGACGGGCCCGCCGAGGCCGGACGGCCGCAGCGCGAAGGTGACGTCGAGGACGAGGTGGTCGGCGCGGCCCTTGAGCGCGCTGTCGCGGTAGGCGAAGCGCAGCTCGCGGGCGCCGAGGGTGCCGACCGTGCCGGTCCGGCGGTCCAGCGTCCGCACCGCGACGACGGTGTCCGCGACCTCCTGGCCGTAGGCGCCGACGTTCTGGATCGGGGTCGCGCCCGTGGCCCCCGGGATGCCGGACAGGCACTCGAGCCCCGCGAGGCCGTCCGCCACGGACGCCGCGACGACGGCGTCCCACGGCTCGCCGGCCGCGACCGTCCGCAGCACGCGGGCGGTGCCGTCCTCCGCGGCGCCGTCCGCGTCGGCGGTCCCGCGCGTGCGGACGACCACGACGTCGCCGGCCAGCGGCCCGTCCCCGACGACGAGGTTGCTGCCGCCGCCGAGGACGAGGAGCGGCCGGCCGGCCGCGTCGGCGTCGCGCACGGCGGCGATCAGGGCGGCCTCGTCGGTGCTGACCACGAGGCGCTCCGCCGGGCCGCCGACGCCCAGCGTCGTCAGGCCCGCGAGGGGCACCGCGGCGCCGGGCCGGGCCTCCGGGAGTCCGGGAACGGGAGGGACCACGTCGGGCACCACCGAAGCGTACGTCCGGGGCGGCGAGCGCGGCGGCCGGGCCCGCACGTCGCGCGCGCGACCGCTACGGTCCCGCCATGCTCTCACGCCGTACGCGACTGCTCGTGCCAGTGCTCCTCTCCACCGCCGGCCTCGGCGTCGCCGGGTGTGGCGGCGGTGGGGGCGGCGGCAACGAGGCCGACTACATCAAGACCTACGAGGGCGCCTGCAAGCAGATCCTGACGGCGACGCAGGACTTCCAGAAGTCCGCCTCGAGCCTCGCGACCACCGCCGCCAGCAACCCGGACAAGGCCGTGACGACGCTCAAGGCGGGCGCGACGAAGCTGTTCGACACGTTCGGCAACTCGATCCAGACGCTCGCCGGCGCCGACGCGCCCGACAAGTGGTCCGACTTCCAGAAGTCGGTCAAGGACGGCGCCGACGACGCCAAGAAGGGCATCGACCAGGCGAAGTCCGAGATCTCGAAGATCAAGGCGATCAACGACTTCGCGTCGCTGGGCGACAAGTTCGACAAGATCGACCTGGGCAACACGAAGGACCTGCCGAAGGAGCTCGGCGAGAAGGCCCCCTCCTGCAAGACGTTCGGGGCCTCCAGCAGCAGCTGATCCCCCGCCGGGGCCGCTCCTCCTCCGGGAGCGGCCAGCCGCCGGGACGACGAAGGGCCCGGAGCGCGACGCTCCGGGCCCTTCGTCGTCCAGCGGTCCTGGTGCCGCTTACGGGACGCGCACCCCGGAGATGGTGCGGGCGATGACCAGCTGCTGGATCTCGGAGGTGCCCTCGAAGATCGTCATGATCTTCGAGTCGCGGTGGAAGCGCTCCACGGGGTACTCGCGCGTGTAGCCGTTGCCGCCGAGGATCTGGATGGCCTCCTCGGTGACCCGGACGCCGACCTCGGACGCCTTGTACTTGGCCATCGAGCCCTCGGCGTTGGGGAACTCGGCCCTCTGGCCGCGCAGGGTGGCGCCCCCGAGCCAGGCGGCGCGCTGGACGAGCAGCCGGGCGGCGTCGAGCTCGACCTTCATGTTCGCCAGCTTGAAGGCGATGGCCTGGTTCTCGATGATCTTGCGGCCGAACTGCTCGCGCTCCTTGGCGTAGTCCAGCGCGTAGTCGTACGCGGCGCGGGCGACGCCGACGGCCATCGCGCCGACGGCCGGACGCGACGCCTCGAACGTGGCCATCGAGGCGTTGCCGTGGGCGCGCTTGCCCTCGCGGGCCTTCGCCAGACGCGCGTCGAGCTTGTCCTTGCCGCCGAGCAAGTACGCGCCGGGGACGCGCGCGTCGTCGAGGTTGACGTCGGCGGTGTGCGACGCGCGGATGCCGTGCTTCTTGACCTTCGCGCCCTGCGAGATGCCCTTGATCTCGGACTTGGGGACGATGAAGGCCGCGTGGCCGCGCGAGCCGAGCGACGGGTCGACCGTGGCGATGACGACGTGGACGTCGGCGATGCCGCCGTTGGTGGCCCACGACTTCTGGCCGTTGAGGACCCACTCGTCGGTGGCCTCGTCGTACTTGGCCGTCGTGCGGACGTTGGAGACGTCGGAGCCGGCGTTGGGCTCGGACGAGCAGAAGGCGGCGACGACGGGCTCGGAGGCCGTGCCGTAACAGCGGGGCAGCCACTCGGCGATCTGCTCCTGCGTGCCCTGGCCGAAGATGGCCGAGACGGCCAGGCCGGTGCCCTGGAGCGCCATGCCGATGCCGGCGTCGCCCCAGAAGATCTCCTCGAGGAAGATCGGGGTCAGCTGGCCCGTCGGGTCGAGGAACATCGACATCGTCGACTCGAGGCCGTAGAGGCCGATCTCGGCGGCCTCCTTGACGATCGGCCAGGGGAACTCCTCGCGCTCGTCCCACTCGGCGCCGGCCGGGCGGATCGTGTTGACGGAGAACTCGCGGACCCAGTCGCGGAGCGTCTTCTGCTCCTCGTTGAGCTCGAGGGAGAACGTCTGCCACTCCGGCTTCATGCGCTCCTGCGCAAGCTCGCCGGCGATGGTCATGAAGTCGGAGGTGGTGCTCATGGGTGCGGGTCCTCGGAAGAACGCGGGGAAACGAACACCCCCCGGTCGGGGGCGTCTGACCCGGAGTGTAACCAGGGTTTACAGATGATGCAACCGGGGGTAGGATCCGCCGTGATGGCCCTCCGGAGCACCAGCACACAGGACCGCCGCTCGGGCGCCGCGGCCCGCCGTCGCGACCGCGAGCGCGAGATCCTGGCCGCCACCCGGAGGCTCTTCGACGAGCGCGGCGCGCAGGACGTCCAGATCGACGACGTGGCCCGCGAGGCCGGCCTGAACAAGGCCCTGATCTACCGGCACTTCAGCGGCAAGGACGAGCTCTTCGCGCTCGTCATCGTGTCCTACGTCGCGGACTTCCTCGACGACGTGGCCGAGCTCTCCGACGACGGCCCCGCGGCCGACCGGCTCGCGGACTTCGCCGAGACGTTCCTCGCGTACTGCCTGGCGCACCCGGCGTTCATCGAGTGCGCCATGACGATGCTGCGGCAGCCCGGCACCGAGCTCCTGGAGCGGGTCAGCGAGGGCGCGATGCTGCAGATGGGCCGGGCGGTCGCCGCGGCGCTGCACCGCCCGATCGAGCTGCTCCGCGAGGGCGACGAGGCCGGCGAGTTCGCCATCGCCGACGCCGACTACACGGCGAACGCCATGTACGTGCAGATCCTGGGCCTCGCCCACCTCGCGCGCGTCGGCAACGCCGTGCGCGAGCTCCCCGACGGCATGCCGTGGTTCTTCCCCGTGGAGCCCGGCCAGGTCCGCGAGTCGGTCCGCTCGCTGGTGCGCGCGGCGCTGCTGCCCGCCGCGACGGGCTGACGGCCCGCGACGCTGATGCCGGCCCGCGAGCGGCCGAGAGCCGCACGCGCGGGCCCGCGGGACCCGAACGGGACGGACACCGGCGCGCCCCGGTCGGAGCGCCCCGTGTCACCGCCGCCGGATCAGAGGACCGGGGTGCCCGAGAGCCCCGCGGCGACGCGGGCGGGGCGGTACGACGACTGGAACGCCCGGGTCCGCGTGACCTCGGTCGCGGTCTGCGGCCGCACCCCGTCGAGGCACTGCCGGGCGACGCTCTGGGCCCCGGTGTTCTTGAAGGAATCGATGCAGCCGGTGAGCTTCGTCCCGGTCGCCGCGCCGGCCTCGTAGGCCGCAGAGAGCTTCGTGGCGATCGCCCGCTGGTTGTCCTGCGACGTCGTGATGTCGCGGGCCTCGGCGGCCGCGGTCGATCGGACCCGCGAGGACGCGGTGAACAGCCGGTCGGCCTCGGCGACCGCGGCGGAGGCGGACGCCGGGCGCACGCCGACGCCGTCCCAGGTCGAGACGCCGTCGCGGGCGGCGCGCAGCAGGGCGAAGCCGCGGGCGACGTCGGGACGCGCCGTGCCGCCGGTGCGGATCACGCCCTCGACGGCGCGCACGAACGGCGGCCGCGGCTTCGACGACGAGCTCGGCGCGGGCGCCTTCGTCGTGCGGGACGGGTTCTTGGCGCGCGCCCGGACGGACTGGCCGAGCACCTTCGTCCCGCGGATGGCGTCCTTCGTCGACGCGATGTCGTCGATCGAGCGCAGCGCCGCGACCGCGCGGGCGGAGCGGCTGCCGAGCTGCTTCAGGAGCGGCGACTTCGGGTCGTCCAGGACGCCGACGACGGCGCTGAGGTACAGGCGGTCGGTCGCGAGCACCCGGCGGACGCGGGTCGTCCGGCCGGTGGTGCCCGACTCGACGCCCTCCGTCTCGTCCTGCACGTCGCGCAGGGTCGCCATCGCGGCGCGGGCGGCGCCGAGGGCGGCATCGGGGTCGGTGTCGGCCTCGAGCTCCTCCAGGCGGTCCGAGAGCGTCCGGTGGTCGGCGACGACGCGCTGGACCTGCATCTTGAGCGAGTCCTTCTCGCTCTCGAGCGGGTCCGTGTTGGCGACGTACCAGATGGCGTAGAGCACGCCGAGGAAGAGGATCGGCACCAGCAGGCGGATGATCCACGGCGCGCGGCGGCGGGTGCGGGAGAGCGCCGTGGCCGCCTGCTCCCCGGAGCGCACGAGCGGCACGCCGCAGCTCGGGCAGTAGCGCGAACCCATGACGACGCGGGCCTCGCAGCGCGTGCAGCCGATGACGGGCGGCTCCGTGGGGCCGTCGTCGAGGTCGAGCTCGTCCGCCCGCGCGTCGTCGTCCGGCTCCGCGTCACCGGAGGGCTTGCGGAGATCGTCTGTGGAGGTGTCGCTCATGGCGGGGGGTCCCGGGGCACACGACGAGTCGTGGCACCGGCGGGTTCCTGGGAGAATTCCATGCGTACGCCGGAGATCCTTCCGGACGCGACGGCGGATCTTCGCATGCCGGACGACGCGAGGGGCACCGACCTGGCTACCCTATGTCGTCGTTTCGTCGGAGTAGGACCACAGGAGGCCCAATGGGTCGTTACACCGGGCCGGTCGAGCGGCTCTCGCGGCGCGAGGGCGTCGATCTCGAGCTCAAGGGCGCACGTCGCCTCGCAGGAAAGGGCGCTCTCGAGCGCCGCGGGGCACTGCCCCCCGGACAGCACGGCGGTGGCCGTCGCGTGAAGACGTCCGTCTACGCGCAGCAGCTGCGTGAGAAGCAGCGCGCCAAGCGCTACTACGGCATCCGCGAGAAGCAGTTCCGCAACCTCATGAACGAGGCCAGCAAGCGGAACGCGGAGAACACCGTCACGGGTGAGCGCATGCTGCAGCTCCTCGAGTCGCGTGTCGACAACATCATCGTCCGCCTCGGCTTCGCGTCCACGCGTGCCCAGGCCCGTCAGTTCGTCTCGCACGGTCACGTGCTCGTCAACGGCGTCCGGCACACGGTCGCGTCCGCGCGCCTGTCCCCGGGCGACGTCGTGACGATCAAGGACAGCAGCCCCGTCCGCCCGATCGCCACGGAGTCCACCGAGTTGATCGCGATCGTCCCGGCCTGGCTCGAGGCCGACCACGACGGTCTGTCCGGTCGCGTCCTGCGCCTCCCGGACCGTCACGAGATCCAGGTGCCGATCACCGAGCACCTGATCGTCGAGCTCTCCGGCCGCAGCTAGCCGGCAGGCTCCCGCCTCTTCGAGCGGGGGCCGCCCCGGGCGCCGTGAGGCGCCCACCGCGACGCGCGCACCGCGTCGCACTCCCCGGCCTCCGGCCGGACCTCTCCGACACCCACCCGCTCCCGCCACCCGGCGGGACGGGCAGGGCGGTCGAACGTGCCCTCGCCGTCGCCGTCGCGACGGGGACGCCGCGCGTCCCCGATCCCTCCCGACCTGTCCGCGCTCCGGGCCCCGGCCACGGGATCCCGACTCCGGCCGCCCGTCCCCTCCGTCCCGCCAGGACCGCCGCCGGCTCACCGACGCGCCCGGGAACCCGCCGCGGCCCGCGTCCAGCGGACCGGCCACGTCCGCCCGCCCCCGCCGGGGAGGCCCGTCCAGCCGCCCGAGCCGGCCCCCTCGGCCACTCGTCCCCGCCGGATCCGGCGCCGCAGGATCGGGGCAGGCCCCGAACATCGGTAGCCGACAACGGGGGAAACCCCCTACGGGCAGGCCAGCGCAGACGTTCGACTGGAACGAACCATCGGATGCACCGTGGACAGATGTAGGAGAACGCGCGTACGATGCGGGGGTCCACCGAACGGTGGTCCTCTAGGCGCCCACCGGCGCCTTCGGACTCCGAGTGAGGTATGAACCCCCAGTGCACACCGTCAGATCACGTCCCCCACTTCTGGCTCTCGCGCTCACCCTCGTCACGTTCGGCAGCCTCGCGGTCGCCTCGAGCGCCGAGGCCGCAGAGCAGCCCAGCTTCCAGTGCCGCGCCAGTGCGCTGGCGCTCACGGTCGCCAACCAGCCCTACGTCGAGCCCCTCGTGGCCAACGGCCTGAAGGGCTCCGTCCCCGGCCCCACGTTCGACAAGGCCGCCTGCTCCAACGACGAGCAGGGCGCCGGCGACGTCACCTCCGCCGTCGGGCTGCAGGGCCTCGTCGGCACGTCCGCCGTCCAGGAGAAGACGTCGCTCACGCCCGAGCTCGGCTCCTCCAAGGACCAGACGGCCACCGCGTCGACGACGATCGCCGACGTCGACCTGAAGCTGCTCGGGTCGAACCCGAGCCTGCTGAAGATCGGCGCCGTGAAGGCGACCGCGACCGCCAGGTGCGTGAACGGCAAGGCCGAGTTCACCGGCAACTCCGAGATCACCAACATCAGCCTGCTGGGCAACTCGGTGTCGCTCGACGGCCTCGTCAACGGCCTCGGCAAGGCGCTCTCCGACCTCGGCCTCGACGCCGTCGTCAAGATCTACCCGCTCAACCAGGTGACGAAGACCGCCGACGGCGTCGTCGTCACCCCGCTGCGCATCCAGGTGCTCTCCGGCGGCGCGGTCACCGGCGGCCTCCTCGACCTCACGGTCGGCGAGACGAAGGTCGGCCAGCGCGGCGACGCCTGCAACCCGCCCGCGGACAACCCCAGCGACCCGAACGACGGCGGCGACGGCATCTGCCCCGTCGGCTCGATCCCGGTCGGCCAGGGCCCGCGCGTCTGCCAGATCCCCGCGACGGACCGCTACGGCCTCGTCGTCATCGGCGTGCCGAACAGCACCGACACGCCGCGTGGCGGCCGCGTCCTGCCGCTGACCGAGGCGCGTCGCCTCGCCGCGGCCGGCCTGCTGCCGAACTCGAAGTGCCTGTCCGGCCCCGGCCTGGACTACGTCGTCCTCGGTGACAGCGGTGCGGACCGCATCTACGGCACCAAGAACCGCGACCGGGTCCTCGGTCTCGGCGGCAAGGACAACCTGCAGGGCCTCGACGCGGGTGACTGCCTCGACGGCGGCACGTCCGGCGACCGCGTCTACGGCGGCCCGGGCAACGACCGCCTGTACGGCGGCAGCGGCGTCGACCACGTCTACGGCGAGACCGGGAACGACCGCATCTACGGCGGCTCCTCCCGCGACGGCCTCTACGGCGACAAGGGCAACGACACCATCGAGGGCGAGAGCGGCAACGACCTCGTCCTCGGCGGCCAGGGCAACGACACGATCCGCGGCGGCGTCGGCAGCGACCAGCTCTACGGCAACGAGGGTCGCGACAAGCTCGACGGCGGCGACGGCAACGATCGCCTGTCCGGCGGGTTCAACAACAACACGATCATCGGCGGCAGCGGCAAGTCGTCGGTCTTCAACGGTCGCCCGAGCGGCTCCGGCAGCACGAAGATCGACCTGCGCAAGGCGACCGCCCCGTCGGTCGTCAAGTGCGGCTCGCGCCGGGACGTCGTCCTGGTCAACCGCAAGTACGCCAAGCGCAACCGCTACTCCAGCAACTGCGTGAAGATCCGCGTCTCGCGGTAGTCCCACCGGGTGTCCCCGCCCGCCGGCGGGGACACCACCGACGTGCAGTCCCACGCACCCGCCTCCCGGCGGGTGCGCTGCGTCGTGGGGGGACGAACCACGGGTGCGCGGCATCCCGGGATGGCGTAGCGTGCGGCCTGCATGAGCAGCGATCCCGATCCCGTCCCGACGCACGAGCCGTCCGTCCCCCTGCACATCGACCAGCTGCTGGAGCAGCGCTCGGTGGCGGCGGGTGTCGAGGCCCTCGCGCGGCGCAACGCCCATCACCTCGCGGACATGGACGACGCGGAGCGCGAGGACGCGCGCGTCCTCTGGTCCGAGATGGTCGCCGAGATCCTCGGCTCCGTCCGCGACGTGCTCGGCGGCCGCGTGGTCCAGGACGGCCCCGGCCGCGCCGTGATCATCCTCTCCGACCACCCCCAGGAGCCCGGCGAGGTCCAGGCCGAGGCGATCTTCTCGCCGCAGATCGAGGAGGTCCCCGGTCCGGACGGCGAGAACCAGGTCGTCGCGACCTTCGCGCAGGTCCTCGGGATGCAGGTCGCCGACCTCCTCCCCCAGCTGGCCGAGCAGATGGCCAACGACGTCGAAGAGGGCGAGGACGGCCCGGAGCTCGGGCCGCGCGACTGATCGTCGCCTCGCGGCAGGGCGCTGCGCCGCAGGCGCCGCCCGCCGCTCCTCCGGGCGGGAGGCCGCCGGTCGCGACGCTCCTCTAGCGTCCCCGCGGTGCTGATCCTCGTGCCGCCGTCGGAGGGCAAGACGGCCCCGGCCTCCGGGCCCCCGCTCGACCTCGACGCCCACTCCCACCCCGAGCTCCTCCCGGTCCGCTCAGCGGTGCTGGAGGCCCTGGAGACCCTCTCCGCGGGCGACGAGGAGCGCGCGCTGGCCGAGCTGCACCTCGGTCCCAAGAGCCGCGCCGACCTGCAGGACAACCTGCGCCTGCGGACCGCGCCGACGGCCCCGGCCGCCGAGGTCTACACCGGCGTCCTGTTCGACCGCCTCGGGCTGACCACGCTGCGCGCCCCCGCCCGGGAGCGGGCCGAGGAGCACCTGCGGATCGTCAGCGCCCTGTGGGGCGTCCTGCGGCCGTCGGACCGGATCCCCGCCTACCGCTGCCCCGCCGGCGCCCGGCTGCCGGGGCTCGAGTCCGCCCGGCGCACGTGGGCCGGCCCCCTCGCAGCCGCGCTCCCCGCCGACCAGCTCGTCGTCGACCTGCGCTCCGGCCCCTACCGCGAGCTCTGGCGTGGCCCGGAGCAGCACAGCACCGTGCTCGTCGGCGTCGTCCGCGAGGCCGCCGGGAAGCGCACGGTGGTCAGCCACGACGCGAAGGCAACCCGCGGGGCGATCGCCCGCGCGCTGCTGCGCGACCGCGTGATCTGGAGCGGCCGCGAGACGCCAGAGCGCCTCGCGGGGCGGATCGAGAAGGCCGGCTGGACGGTCGAGCTGGGCACGCCGTCCAAGCGCGGCGCGGTCGAGCTGACCGTCGTGGAGCGCGCGCCGGGGTGAGCCGGGACGGCGCGCCGTCCCGACTGCCGCGGCTCAGGCCCCCGGGAGCGGGCGCAGCTGCGCGTCGAACGCCTTGCCCGCCAGGTCCATCACGGCGTCCTCGGTGGCGGGGTCGTCCGACACGACGCCGATGGAGATCGTGAACGCCTGGGCCTGGACGAAGAGCATCCGCGCGAGCAGCTGCGGGTCACCGGCGCGGATCGAGCCGTCGCCCTCCTGGCCCCGCCGGACGCCGGCCTCCAGCATGGTCAGCATCACCCGCTGCGAGACTCCGGTGCGGGCGGTCACGTACGGGAGCAGGAACTCGGGATCGACGTCGAGGATCTTCCGGAACAGCTGATCGCGGCGCATGGCGCGGGCGAGCGCGACGATCGTCGTGGCGAGCCGCTCGCGGGCCGTCGGGAGCTCGCCGGTGGAGCGAACGGCCTCGAGCGCCGCGCTGCCGAAGTCGAGCGTCATCAGGTCGCGCAGCACCGTCTCGACGTCCGGGTAGTGCCGGTACAGCGTCGTGCGGCTGACGTCGGCGCGGCGGGCGACGTCGCTCATCGTCACGCGCGAGATGCCGCGGTCCAGGACGCAGCCCCGCGCGGCCTCCAGCAGTCGGAGCGCCACCGGCGGCCGGTCCAGCAGGGCGCGGACGACCGACTCCGGGTCGCCCTCCGGGCGCGTCGTCTGCTCGTCCGTGGCCACCCGCCCATCATGCCGGGCCGGTCGGCGTCCGGGGTCACCGATCGACCGTCGCGGTCCGGCGTGGCGGCCCGCCCGGCGAGTTCCGCCGGACGCTGCGCGATGGTAGGCGTCGCACGCCGCCGCCCGATCCGTTCCCCGCCCCGGTGCCCCGGGCCGACGGCGGACCACGCCCGACGTCCCGCACACCCCCGCCACCCGACCGCTCCGCCGTGCCCCGCCGCCTCCTGATCTCCCTCCTGCTCCTCGTCGCCGCGGTCCTCGTCGGCGCCGCCGCCGGCCTCCTGATCGTGTCCGACCGGCCGTGGTGGTCGGCCGTCGCCGGGGCGGCCGTCGGGCTCCTCGTCGTCGGGGCGCCGGCCTTCGCGGCCGGGCGCCGGAGCACCCGCCTGACCGACGGCGCGCACGCCCAGCGCGTGTCCGGGCTGCCGCTCGTGGCCCACGTCCCACCGCCCGGGTCCGACGAGCGCGACCGCCGCCGGGCCGCCGAGGCCTTCCGGATGCTCCGCGCCGCGCTGGTGCCGGCGGCGGCGCCCGACCCCGCGGGCACGCCCGTCGTGACG